>NZ_CP150254.1:0-10000 GCF_037975445.1 Peribacillus sp. FSL P2-0133
TTGGATAACATCGATAGCCTCTGGAACCAGGCGCTCGGAAAAATCGAAAAAAAAATCAGTAAACCAAGCTTTGAAACTTGGCTTAAATCAACCAAGGCTTATTTACTGCAAGGTGATACCTTAACAGTCACCGCTCCCAATGAATTTGCCAGGGATTGGCTTGAAGAACGCTATTCCCATCTTATTTCCGATGTATTGTTTGAACTTACCGGTGAGGAATTGGAAGCAAAATTCATCATCCCCCCCAATCAAGAAGATGATGATTTTACCGTTCCTGTTCAGCCTAAAAAGATAAAAAAACAGGACAAAGAGCATGCTGCATTTCCGCAGCATATGCTGAATGCGAAAAATACCTTCGATACATTTGTCATCGGCTCCGGCAATCGTTTTGCCCATGCCGCGTCTCTCGCTGTCGCAGAAGCTCCGGCCAAAGCCTATAATCCCTTATTCATATACGGGGGCGTAGGTCTTGGAAAAACTCATTTAATGCATGCAATCGGGCATTATGTTCTTGAGCATAATCCGAATGCAAAGGTCGTTTATTTATCGTCTGAAAAGTTCACGAATGAATTCATCAACTCGATCCGGGACAATAAAGCTGGGGAATTCCGTGATAGATACCGAAGCGTGGATGTTTTATTAATTGATGATATTCAATTTCTTGCGGGAAAAGAACAAACTCAAGAAGAGTTTTTCCATACATTCAATGCGTTGCATGAAGAAAGCAAGCAGATTGTCATCTCGAGTGACCGCCCGCCAAAAGAGATACCTACACTCGAGGATCGCCTCCGTTCAAGGTTTGAGTGGGGCTTGATCACGGATATCACACCTCCTGACCTAGAAACGCGGATTGCCATATTGCGTAAAAAGGCAAAAGCTGAGGGCCTTGATATCCCGAATGAAGTCATGCTCTATATTGCCAACCAAATCGATTCCAATATTCGTGAGCTGGAGGGTGCACTTATTCGTGTCGTCGCCTATTCTTCATTGATTAATAAAGATATAAATGCCGACTTGGCAGCTGAAGCATTAAAAGACATCATCCCTAGCTCCAAACCTAAAATAATCACCATCTTGGAAATCCAGAAGACGGTCGGTGAACATTATAGTGTCAAACTTGAGGATTTCAAGGCGAAAAAACGGACAAAATCCGTAGCCTTTCCAAGACAGATTGCCATGTATCTTTCCAGGGAGTTAACGGACTCATCCCTGCCTAAGATAGGTGATGAATTTGGAGGTCGCGATCATACGACCGTTATCCATGCGCATGAAAAAATCTCCAAACTCATGCAAACGGACACACAGCTTCAACGTCAGGTTAAAGAAATCCAGGACCAGTTGAGGGTATAATAGATTCTGGATAATGTGAATAACTGATGACTACTTACACACAGTCTGTCCACATGTGGATAGACTGTTTTTCCTTAGGTTGAGTGGACTTATCCACATATCAACAGGCCCTACTACTATTACTACTATCTTTTTTAATAAAAATTATTAATAAATATGCCTATTCGGCAATAAAAAAATTGGAGGATGAAACATGAGATTTATAATCCAAAGAGATCGATTAGTTCATAGTGTCCAAGAAGTAATGAAAGCAGTCACATCAAGGACGACGATTCCGATTCTAACGGGGATAAAAATTAGCGTTACTAGTGAGGGTGTCACTCTAACAGGAAGTGATTCAGATATCTCCATCCAATCATTCATCCCGGCTGAGGTTGACGGAGATGAGATTGTTGAAGTTAAAACTAGCGGAGGTATTGTCCTGAATGCCCGTTTTTTCAGTGAAATTGTCAAAAAGCTGCCGATGGATACTGTAGAAATTGAAGTGGAGAATAACTTTCAAACGATTATTCGCTCAGGTAAAGCTGAATTTAATCTAAATGGACTGGATCCTGAGGAATATCCACATCTTCCGATCATTGAAGAAGAAAATATTTTCAAACTTCCAACTGACCTTTTAAAGACCCTTATCCGCCAAACTGGCTTTGCGGTGTCCACGTCAGAAACACGCCCCATCTTAACAGGTGTAAACTTGAAGGTACAAGATGACGAATTGACCTGTATTGCAACAGATAGTCATAGGCTTGCAATGAGAACAGCCAAAATAGAAAATAAAATTAACGGGACCTATAGCGTTGTAATCCCAGGTAAAAGCCTGAATGAGTTAAGTAAAATCCTTGATGATACAAACGAACTCATTGAAATCGTCATTACCGAAAACCAAGTACTTTTCAAAGCTGAAAATTTATTATTCTTCTCAAGACTGCTTGAAGGAAATTATCCCGATACATCACGCTTGATTCCATCTGATAGCAAAACGGATGTGATTGTTCACACTAAAGATTTTCTTCAAGCGATCGACAGGGCTTCTTTATTGGCGAGAGAAGGAAGAAATAATGTCGTCAAATTGACAACCCTGGAAGGCCGTATAATCGAAGTCTCTTCCAACACTCCTGAAATTGGTAAAGTAATTGAAGAGGTTCAGGCAGAAGCCATTGAAGGTGAAGACCTGAAAATCTCATTCAGTGCCAAATTTGTAATGGATGCTCTAAAAGCATTGGAAGGTTCCGATATAAAAATTAATTTCACAGGTGCAATGCGTCCGTTTGTCATTCGCCCGCTACATGATGATTCCATGCTGCAATTAATTCTCCCGGTAAGGACTTATTAAGCTAAAATAATATTTCAAAAAAATTAAAGGCTTGTATAGCAGGTCTTTAATTTTTTTATATTTAAATATAGGTTTCCAAAGGATTTTTAGCGTTTTTTCAATGCTGTCCGGAACGCTGAATCGCTAAAAACAAGAACTGAAAAAGCTATACTTTGTCTTAATGGGATTAATTTAGTAAAATGAAATATTAAAGACTACTTAGAAATGAGTGAGGCATGAAATGGACTCCATAAAAATCAATACCGAATATATTACGCTTGGACAATTCCTGAAATTGGCCGATTTGATTCAAAGCGGCGGAATGGCGAAATGGTTCTTAAGTGAATATGAGGTTTACATTAATGGCGAATTAGACGTGAGAAGGGGCAGAAAATTAAGATCAGGTGATAAAATAGAGATTCCTGGATTTGGCACCTACACAATTACAAGCTAAAACATAAGGGAAGAGCGGAATATGTATATTGAAAATATAAGTTTGAAAAATTACCGCAACTATACCGAATTGAATCTGACTTTTGAGAATAAAGTCAATGTAATCCTCGGCGAAAATGCTCAAGGAAAAACAAATGTCATGGAATCCATTTTTGTTTTAGCAATGGCAAAATCCCATCGGACCTCAAATGATAAAGAACTTATTCGCTGGGATGAAGAGTATGCTAAAATAGAAGGAAGAGTTAGAAAGAGAAATACCTCAATACCACTTGAGCTGACCATTTCAAAAAAAGGGAAAAAGGCGAAGTGCAACCATATTGAACAAAGAAAGTTGAGTCAATATGTCGGAAATATGAATGTGGTCATGTTTGCGCCTGAGGATCTTAACCTTGTAAAGGGAAGTCCTCTAGTCAGACGCCGTTTTATAGATATGGAAATTGGCCAGGTTTCTCCCGTATACCTTCATGATATGAGCCAATATCATAAAATACTTCAACAAAGAAATCATTACTTAAAGCTTCTGCAGACCCGGAAACAAACGGATACGACGATGCTTGACGTGCTGACTGATCAATTTATTCAGTATGCAGCGAAAATTGTCGAAAGAAGATACGAGTTTCTTTTAAAGCTCCAGCAATGGGCAGAGCCGATTCATTCGGGGATCTCCAGAAATCTAGAAGTATTGAAAATCCAATATAAACCGTCGCTTGATGTATCAGAATCTATGGATTTGACGAAAATGATAGAAGTATACACAGAAAAATTTGATAAAATAAAAACAAGGGAAATTGAACGGGGTGTAACATTGGTAGGTCCTCATCGTGACGACCTGGTTTTTTTTGTGAATGACCGCGATGTCCAGACATATGGTTCACAAGGACAACAGCGTACGACTGCCCTGTCTTTGAAGCTTGCCGAAATTGAGCTGATCCATGAAGAAATCGGCGAGTATCCCATTTTATTATTGGATGATGTGTTATCGGAACTTGACGATTTCCGTCAATCCCATTTACTGAATACGATACAAGGGAAAGTGCAGACATTTGTGACGACACCCTCCGTTGATGGAATCGATCATCAAACCCTAAGAGAAGCGTCCACCTTTTATGTGAGTCAAGGAAGTATAAAAAAGGTTAAATGATGAGGTGAATGTATGTATCTCCATATTGGTGAAGACATTCTTGTGAAAACGGATGATGTCATAGCCATTTTAGATAAGAAGCTGCTTCAGGCCTCTCCAATCATGAGTGAATTTTTGGAGAAAAAGTCTGATGTAACTTACCATTTAGCAAAAAACTCGGTTAAATCGATTGTAGTGACGGACAAACAGGTATATTATTCACCGCTTGCGTCGTCCACTTTGAAAAAGCGTTCACTGCAGTCATCGCTCTTAATCGATGATATAGATATTCTTTGAATTGTAGCTAAACGTTATAAATTCTCCTGAAAATTGATAAATGCCAAAAGAAAAGTGTAGGTGATACGAATGACAATGGAACAAAAAGAAGTACAAGCTCAGGCATACGATGAGAATCAGATACAGGTTTTAGAAGGCTTAGAAGCAGTTCGTAAACGTCCGGGGATGTATATCGGCTCTACCTCTGCAAAAGGACTTCACCATCTTGTTTGGGAAATTGTCGATAATAGTATTGATGAAGCGCTAGCTGGTTTCTGTACGGAAATCAAAGTGACGATCGAAGAAGACAATAGCATAACCGTAGTCGATAATGGTCGGGGAATTCCAGTCGGTATCCATGAAAAAATGGGACGGCCAGCAGTTGAAGTGATCATGACGGTCCTTCATGCGGGCGGTAAATTTGGCGGCGGGGGCTACAAGGTTTCCGGTGGTCTGCATGGTGTTGGGGCTTCAGTAGTTAATGCCTTATCCACGGTATTGGAAGTTTATGTTCATCGTGAAGGTAAAATCCATTATCAGCAATTTAACCGCGGTATCCCTAAAGAAGATTTGAAAATTATCGGGGAAACCGATCATACAGGAACGACTGTACACTTCATTCCTGATGGTGAAATCTTCACAGAAACCTTGGAATATGATTTCGATACATTAGCTACACGAATCCGTGAGCTTGCATTCCTGAATAAAGGCTTGAAACTGATCATTGAAGATAAACGTGGGGAAGAAGAGAAAATCAGGGATTTCCACTATGAGGGCGGTATCAAATCTTATGTTGAGCATTTGAACCGTTCAAAAGAGGTATTGCATGAGGAACCGATTTTCATGGAAGGCGAGAGAGATGGAATTTCTGTTGAATTGGCTCTCCAATATAACGACAGCTATATCAGTAATGTCTTTTCTTTTGCCAATAATATTCATACCTATGAAGGCGGTACACATGAATCAGGATTCAAGACTGCTTTAACCCGTGTCATCAATGATTATGCACGGAAAAATGGTCTTTTAAAAGAAGCTGATTCCAACTTCTCAGGTGAAGATGTCCGGGAAGGTTTAACGGCAATCATTTCGATTAAGCATCCTGATCCACAATTTGAAGGTCAGACGAAAACCAAACTCGGAAACTCTGAAGTAAGAACGGTTACTGATTCCATTCTTTCTGAACGACTTGATGCCTTCTTGTACGAAAATCCTGCCGTGGCCCGGAAAATTGTAGATAAAGGGCAAATGGCAGCGAGAGCCCGTATGGCAGCGAAGAAAGCCCGTGAATTGACCCGAAGGAAAAGTGCTTTGGAAGTATCCAATCTTCCAGGGAAATTGGCGGATTGTTCTTCCAAGGACCCGGGTATCAGTGAATTGTACATCGTTGAAGGAAACTCGGCGGGAGGCTCGGCAAAGCAAGGACGGGACCGCCATTTCCAAGCCATTTTGCCGCTAAGGGGTAAAATCCTGAATGTAGAAAAAGCGAGATTGGATAGAATCCTTCATAACGAAGAAATAGGTACGATCATTACAGCACTTGGAACAGGCATTGGTGATGAATTCAATATTGAAAAGGCTAGATACCATAAAATTGTCATCATGACCGATGCGGATGTGGATGGTGCCCATATCAGAACACTGATGTTGACATTCTTCTACCGGTATATGCGAAAAATTATCGAGTACGGATATATATATATTGCTCAGCCGCCGCTTTTCAAAATCCAGCAAGGGAAAAAAGTGGATTATGCTTATAATGACCGCGAGCTTGACGAAATCATAGCAAGTTTGCCAAGTACTCCAAAGCCTAACCTGCAGCGTTATAAAGGGCTGGGGGAAATGAATCCAGAGCAATTGTGGGAAACGACGATGAATCCTGAAACGAGAACGCTGCTTCAAGTCAGTTTGAAAGATGCTGCCGAGGCAGATGAAACTTTCGAGATGTTGATGGGCGATAAGGTAGAACCACGACGTAACTTCATTGAAGAAAATGCAATTTATGTAAAAAATCTCGATATCTGATTTTTTGACAGGATGCTTTTTACATCCTGTTCTTTACATAGTGAACGAACAGTTAAAACTAAATGAGATATAAGCTTTTTATAGGAGGTTGGCTCCATGTCAGAAAATGAAAGATCAGGTGTAAAAGAAATAAATATAAGTACCGAGATGCGGACATCGTTTTTGGATTATGCGATGAGTGTTATCGTGTCTCGGGCTTTGCCTGATGTAAGGGACGGTTTAAAACCGGTACACCGAAGAATTCTTTATGCAATGAATGATCTTGGAATGACTTCGGATAAACCATTTAAAAAATCTGCCCGTATTGTCGGGGAAGTAATCGGTAAATATCACCCGCATGGTGATTCAGCCGTATATGAAACGATGGTACGGATGGCGCAGCCTTTTAACTATCGCTATATGCTTGTCGATGGTCATGGAAATTTCGGTTCAGTCGATGGAGACCAAGCAGCCGCAATGAGGTACACAGAAGCAAGAATGTCAAAGATTTCGATGGAATTGCTTCGCGATTTAAATAAAGATACGGTTAATTTCCAAGATAACTATGATGGTTCAGAAAGAGAACCAGCCGTTATGCCAGCCCGTTTCCCGAACTTGTTAGTGAATGGTTCATCTGGTATAGCAGTAGGAATGGCAACCAATATTCCACCCCATCAATTAGGCGAGGTAATTGACGGCGTATTGGCTTTAAGCAAGAATCCTGAAATTACAATTCCTGAGTTGATGGAATATATCCCTGGTCCGGACTTTCCGACAGCAGGTTTGATTTTAGGGAGAAGTGGAATCAGAAAGGCCTATGAAACCGGAAAAGGGTCAATCATTCAACGTGCGAAAGTTGAGATTGAAGAGAAACCCAATGGTAAACAGGTAATCCTTGTTAAGGAAATCCCTTATCAAGTGAATAAAGCAAGATTGATTGAAAAAATTGCAGAACTTGCTCGAGATAAGAAAATCGAAGGCATTACCGACTTACGGGATGAGTCGGATCGCAACGGCATGCGTATTGTCATGGAGCTTCGAAAGGATGTTAATGCAAACGTACTTTTAAACAACCTGTATAAGCATACCGCGATGCAGACCACCTTCGGAATCAATCTGCTTGCTTTGGTGGACGGACAGCCTAAAGTATTGAATTTAAAACAATGCCTGCACTACTACTTGGAGCATCAGCAGGTAGTCATACGGCGCAGGACTGAATTTGAATTACGGAAAGCGGAAGCGCGTGCCCATATTTTAGAAGGTTTGCGCATTGCACTTGATAATTTGGATGCGGTCATTTCGTTAATCCGTAGTTCCCAAACTACTGAAATTGCCCGTGAAGGGTTAATGACACAATTTTCACTTTCTGAAAAACAAGCGCAAGCTATCCTGGATATGCGTTTACAACGCTTGACTGGTCTGGAACGTGAAAAAATTGAAGATGAATACCAGGCATTAATGGCCATAATTGCAGAGTATAAAGCCATTCTTGCTGATGAGGAAAAGGTTCTTGAAATTATTCGTGAAGAGCTTCTTGAAATTAAAGAGCGTTTTGATGATAAACGGAGAACTGAAATCACATTAGCCGGCTTTGAAAGCTTGGAAGATGAAGATTTAATCCCAGAGGAAAATATAATCGTGACACTTACGCATAACGGTTATATTAAACGCTTGCCTGCAACCACATACCGCAGTCAAAAACGCGGGGGGCGCGGAATACAGGGTATGGGAACGAATACAGATGACTTTGTCGGTCACTTGTTAACCACATCGACTCATGACACTCTATTATTCTTCACCAACAAAGGTAAAGTCTATCGTTCCAAAGGATATGAAATACCTGAATATGGTAGAACGGCAAAAGGATTGCCGCTTATCAACTTGTTGGAAGTCGATAAAGGCGAGTGGGTCAACGCAATCATACCTGTGAAGGAATTTGCTGACGATTGGTATTTATTCTTCACGACCAGACATGGGGTTTCAAAGCGTACACCTTTGTCTTCTTTTGCAAATATCCGTAATAATGGTTTAATTGCCCTAGGTTTACGTGAAGATGATGAATTGATTTCTGTCCGTCTTACGAATGGAGAGAAACAGATCATAATTGGAACGAAGTCCGGGATGATGATTCGTTTCCCTGAGACGGATGTACGGACAATGGGACGTACTGCAGCGGGTGTGAAAGGGATTTCCTTACGGGCGGATGATGAAGTAGTCGGTATGGAAATTCTTGAAGATGATGAAGAAGTGCTGATTGTTACGAAAAATGGCTATGGTAAACGGACCTCTGCGGAAGAATACCGTATTCAAAGCCGTGGAGGCAAAGGAATAAAAACATGTAATGTCACTGAGAAAAATGGTGAACTTATAGCCGTGAAAACAGTTACGGGTGTAGATGAAGATTTGATGCTGATTACAGCAGCTGGTGTATTAATCCGAATGGAAGTCGAAGGCATTTCTAAAACGGGCCGTAATACACAGGGTGTTAAGCTCATCCGACTCGAATCCGCTGATAATGAATATGTTTCGACGGTAGCCATCGTAGGAAGAGAAGAAGAAGAAGAAGAAAAAGACATGGATATAGAAACGGTCACGACTCCAGATTCTGATTCTGAACCTGCTGTAATTGAAGAAAATGAAGAAACTGAAAAAGATACGGAAGAATAATCTTTCCACAAAAAAAGACCCAGGCAATTGAGCTGGGTCTTTTTTTGTGCTTAAGATGAATTTCAAACTGATTTCAAGAGTGTTCGAATTTGAGTAAAAACTTATCATGTTTAGGGGATTAAAAATGAAAATGCCAATAAATTGAATTTATTTTGGTGTTTAATCATAAAAAAAGCTAGTTTCTACCATTTTTTCAAGTGGAATGATACTCACCAATATTACCGAGGTGAAACGTTTTGCTTGTGAAAACTCGCTATTTAATCGAAGGCGCATCCTGTCAAAAGAGATTAGAGGTCTTTCGAACAGACCCATAATGTATGAAAAAACAATAATGACCCGGCAATTAATTGAAGCTTTGCAAGCCTTTTTAATAACAGAGGTAAGCGTTGAAAAAACTTTGATTGATGGAAAGAGATTTCTGCCGAAAGAAGTAATGGATCCAGAATGGGATGAGAATGGAAGAGTCATTGGATATTACGGATTTTTATCTTAAGTCGTTACAAACATATAAACGATTATTTAAAAATTGGCAAGCGGGCAGTAAAGCCGAGGTGGCCATGATTCGTTTTATCATGATTTCCCTTATGGACAAGGATTTAGAGGAACCAGGAAACATTTTGAAGCTGCACCACTATTGCAATAAAGAAGACTATGTATATCATCATGCTATTTCCATTGGATTAATAGGGGGATATATTGCATATAAAATGAAATGCAATAGGGCTGATGTCTATCAAGCTGCAATTGGCGGATGTCTGGCAGATTGCGGGATGGCAAGGCTGCCACCAAGGTTATTAAGTAAAACGGCAAGCCTGACAGCAGAT
>NZ_CP150254.1:12500-165000 GCF_037975445.1 Peribacillus sp. FSL P2-0133
CGCACGCCTGATAAGCGTGAGGTCGATGGTTCGAGTCCATTTAGGCCCACCATTCCATTTCCCGAAACGGGGCCTTAGCTCAGCTGGGAGAGCGCCTGCCTTGCACGCAGGAGGTCAGCGGTTCGATCCCGCTAGGCTCCACCAATGAAACAATCACGTTGTGATTGGGACAGCTTGTTCCTTGAAAACTAGATAATAGATAGAAGGCAATTAATTTTTTTCAAAGCATCTGTAAGATCTTTTTTAACGGTTAAGTTAGAAAGGGCGCACGGTGGATGCCTTGGCACTAGGAGCCGATGAAGGACGGGACTAACACCGATATGCTTCGGGGAGCTGTAAGTAAGCTTTGATCCGGAGATTTCCGAATGGGGAAACCCACTGTTCGTAATGGAACAGTATCTTTACCTGAATACATAGGGTACTGAAGGCAGACCCGGGGAACTGAAACATCTAAGTACCCGGAGGAAGAGAAAGCAAACGCGATTTCCTGAGTAGCGGCGAGCGAAACGGAATTAGCCCAAACCAAGAGGCTTGCCTCTTGGGGTTGTAGGACACTCAACATGGAGTTACAAAGGAACGGGGTAAATGAAGTGACCTGGAAAGGTCCGTCGAAGAAGGTAAAAACCCTGTAGTTGAAACTTCGTTCCCTCCTGAGTGGATCCTGAGTACGGCGGGACACGAGAAATCCCGTCGGAAGCAGGGAGGACCATCTCCCAAGGCTAAATACTCCCTAGTGACCGATAGTGAACCAGTACCGTGAGGGAAAGGTGAAAAGCACCCCGGAAGGGGAGTGAAATAGATCCTGAAACCGTGTGCCTACAAGTAGTCAAAGCCCGTTAATGGGTAATGGCGTGCCTTTTGTAGAATGAACCGGCGAGTTACGATTTCATGCGAGGTTAAGTTGATGAGACGGAGCCGCAGCGAAAGCGAGTCTGAATAGGGCGAATGAGTATGAGGTCGTAGACCCGAAACCAGGTGATCTACCCATGTCCAGGGTGAAGTTCAGGTAACACTGAATGGAGGCCCGAACCCACGCACGTTGAAAAGTGCGGGGATGAGGTGTGGGTAGCGGAGAAATTCCAATCGAACCTGGAGATAGCTGGTTCTCTCCGAAATAGCTTTAGGGCTAGCCTCAAGATGAGAGTATTGGAGGTAGAGCACTGATTGGACTAGGGGCCCCCAACGGGTTACCGAATTCAGTCAAACTCCGAATGCCAAATACTTATTCTTGGGAGTCAGACTGCGAGTGATAAGATCCGTAGTCGAAAGGGAAACAGCCCAGACCACCAGCTAAGGTCCCAAAGTATACGTTAAGTGGAAAAGGATGTGGAGTTGCTTAGACAACCAGGATGTTGGCTTAGAAGCAGCCACCATTTAAAGAGTGCGTAATAGCTCACTGGTCGAGTGACTCCGCGCCGAAAATGTACCGGGGCTAAACGTATCACCGAAGCTGTGGATTGACACCATTAGGTGTCGATGGTAGGAGAGCGTTCTAAGGGCGTTGAAGTCAGACCGGAAGGACTGGTGGAGCGCTTAGAAGTGAGAATGCCGGTATGAGTAGCGAAAGAAGGGTGAGAATCCCTTCCACCGAATGCCTAAGGTTTCCTGAGGAAGGCTCGTCCGCTCAGGGTTAGTCGGGACCTAAGCCGAGGCCGAAAGGCGTAGGCGATGGACAACAGGTTGATATTCCTGTACCACCTATACATCGTTTGAACGATGGGGGGACGCAGAAGGATAGGGTAAGCGCGCTGTTGGATATGCGCGTCCAAGCAGTTAGGCCGGAAACGAGGCAAATCCCGTTTCCATTAAGGCGGAGCTGTGATGGCGAGGGAAATATAGTACCGAAGTTCCTGATTCCACGCTGCCAAGAAAAGCCTCTAGTGAGATGTAAGGTGCCCGTACCGCAAACCGACACAGGTAGGCGAGGAGAGAATCCTAAGGTGTGCGAGAGAACTCTCGTTAAGGAACTCGGCAAAATGACCCCGTAACTTCGGGAGAAGGGGTGCTTTTTAGGGTGAATAGCCCAGAAAAGCCGCAGTGAATAGGCCCAGGCGACTGTTTAGCAAAAACACAGGTCTCTGCGAAGCCGCAAGGCGAAGTATAGGGGCTGACACCTGCCCGGTGCTGGAAGGTTAAGGGGAGAGGTTAGCGCAAGCGAAGCTTTGAACCGAAGCCCCAGTAAACGGCGGCCGTAACTATAACGGTCCTAAGGTAGCGAAATTCCTTGTCGGGTAAGTTCCGACCCGCACGAAAGGTGTAACGATCTGGGCACTGTCTCAACGAGAGACTCGGTGAAATTATAGTACCTGTGAAGATGCAGGTTACCCGCGACAGGACGGAAAGACCCCGTGGAGCTTTACTGCAGCCTGATATTGAATTTTGGTACAGCTTGTACAGGATAGGTAGGAGCCTGAGAAGCCGGAGCGCTAGCTTCGGTGGAGGCGTTGGTGGGATACTACCCTGGCTGTATTGAAATTCTAACCCGCGCCCCTTATCGGGGTGGGAGACAGTGTCAGGTGGGCAGTTTGACTGGGGCGGTCGCCTCCTAAAGAGTAACGGAGGCGCCCAAAGGTTCCCTCAGAATGGTTGGAAATCATTCGTAGAGTGTAAAGGCACAAGGGAGCTTGACTGCGAGACCTACAAGTCGAGCAGGGACGAAAGTCGGGCTTAGTGATCCGGTGGTTCCGCATGGAAGGGCCATCGCTCAACGGATAAAAGCTACCCCGGGGATAACAGGCTTATCTCCCCCAAGAGTCCACATCGACGGGGAGGTTTGGCACCTCGATGTCGGCTCATCGCATCCTGGGGCTGTAGTCGGTCCCAAGGGTTGGGCTGTTCGCCCATTAAAGCGGTACGCGAGCTGGGTTCAGAACGTCGTGAGACAGTTCGGTCCCTATCCGTCGCGGGCGCAGGAAATTTGAGAGGAGCTGTCCTTAGTACGAGAGGACCGGGATGGACGCACCGCTGGTGTACCAGTTGTCTTGCCAAAGGCATAGCTGGGTAGCTACGTGCGGACGGGATAAGTGCTGAAAGCATCTAAGCATGAAGCCCCCCTCAAGATGAGATTTCCCATGGCGCAAGCTAGTAAGATCCCTGAAAGATGATCAGGTTGATAGGTCAGAGGTGGAAGCGTGGCGACATGTGGAGCTGACTGATACTAATAGATCGAGGACTTAACCAACGCTTTTTAAAAAATGAAATACCTTCTTATTATCTAGTTTTGAAGGAACAACGTTCCTTTTATGTTTGGTGGCGATAGCGAAGAGGTCACACCCGTTCCCATTCCGAACACGGCAGTTAAGCTCTTCAGCGCCGATGGTAGTTGGGGGTTTCCCCCTGTGAGAGTAGGACGCCGCCAAGCCATTTCAAAGATCAGCCATCCAGCTGGTCTTTTTTCGTCGTTCGGGACAGATCAATTGACCAATTGGATGTTGCAAGGATCAAAAGTGGAACCTCTCGGACTTAATCCATTCAAATATTAAAAATGGCACCTTAGCTTGGCTTATTTTAAGGAATTGCACAATGCAAGGGTAATCATCATTGGGCATGGTTTTCATCAGTTCTGCCCACCATTCTGTTTCATAACGAGCTATTATGCTAAGGTTATAAGAAATCAAATAATGAATCAAAAGTTCAGGTAATGAAAAAGCTGACGAATCTTTATTGAGTGATAGCATGAACTGTCTTTCTGCCAAATTATACCGTATTGGGGAAGAAGCATTATGAATAGGAATGCCATCAGTTTTTAAATGCAGTGTCCCAGGAGCTTCTGAAATACTGTAAACTTGATTCGTTTTAGCTTTCAAAAATTCTTCCATTCGACTGCTGGACATTTGATAGCTATCCAAGGTCGCTGAGGGTAATTGAAAACCGTCCAAAGAGGGTAACATGGCGACGAAATTTTTCTTGGAAACGGACCATGTAAAGTTTTGCATATCCGGAATTTCCTTTATCAGCGTTCCCATGGAAAATTTTTCACCCTCCAGATGCTTTATATGAAATAACTTCTCGGCAATGCAGGTGAAAAGCCCGTTTTTTTGCGTTTTAACTTCATCCTTTAAAAATTCATATTGCTGTTTTTTCTTTTTTCTCGTAGTAACCCCATGGGCAAGCATCGAAGTTGATTCCGGATAGTTGGGATCGATCGTGAGCAGGCAAGCCTTTAACAATTGGGCGAATCCATAAAATGTTAAGATTGGTTGTATGGAAAGTGGTGCAATGGCAGCCTGATTATAATAAGTTTTAGCATGTTCAAGATGGTAAATAAATGGATAACAATTATCGTAACTTTTTATTTCCGCTTCTGCTATTTTTTCATGCGTGTAACATTTTTGTAAAAAAAGTTGTGAGGAAGATGCGGAAAAAAAAGGTGTATATTTATCGAAATTATCATTGTTTTCAGGCATTGCAGCTATCCTCCGAATTAATAGAATAATCAAACTTTTATTTCTCTTCTTGACAGTAGTATGTCCTATTGATAACCTACAAATAATATTTTTAAGCAGGAGGGGAAAATAATGTGGGAAAATAAATTTGCAAAAGAAGGTTTAACCTTTGATGATGTCCTATTAATTCCAGCGAAATCAGAGGTTTTGCCGAAAGATGTTAACCTTCAAGTCAACTTAGCTGAAAACTTAAAGCTCAACCTTCCTATCATCAGTGCAGGAATGGATACCGTGACAGAAGCTGAGATGGCAATTGCCATGGCTCGTCAAGGCGGTTTAGGTATCATCCATAAAAATATGTCCATTGAAGCACAGGCTGAACTGGTGGATAAAGTAAAACGTTCAGAAAGCGGTGTAATTACCGATCCATTTTTCTTAACGCCGGATCACCAGGTATTTGATGCAGAGCATTTAATGGGTAAATATCGCATTTCGGGTGTTCCTGTAGTCAACAATATAGAGGACCAAAAACTTGTGGGTATCATTACAAACCGTGATTTGCGATTTATTTCCGATTTTTCCTTGAAGATTTCCAGTGTCATGACTGTAGAGAATCTGGTCACAGCGCCAGTGGGAACTAACTTGGAACAAGCAGAGAAGATTCTTCAAAAGTACAAAATTGAAAAGCTTCCCCTTGTAGACGATAATGGAGTCCTTAAAGGACTTATTACGATCAAGGATATCGAGAAAGTCATTGAGTTCCCGAATTCGGCGAAAGATAAGCAAGGAAGATTACTTGCAGGTGCTGCAGTCGGAGTGACTAAGGATACAATGAAGCGTGTAGAAATGCTAGTTAAGTCCCATGTCGATGCAATCGTACTTGATACTGCTCACGGTCATTCAGAAGGCGTCCTTGAAATGGTGAAGGAAATCCGCGGGACATATCCTGAATTGACGATCATTGCCGGTAATGTGGCAACGGCTGAAGGAACGAAAGCATTGATTGAAGCGGGTGCCGATGTAGTCAAAGTGGGAATCGGACCAGGGTCAATCTGTACGACAAGGGTTGTGGCTGGTGTAGGTGTTCCACAAATCACGGCAGTTTTCGATTGTGCGACAGAAGCAAGAAAACATGGTAAAACGATTATCGCTGATGGCGGAATTAAATACTCTGGTGATATCGTTAAAGCCCTGGCTGCAGGCGGACATGCAGTAATGCTTGGCAGCATGCTTGCAGGTGTAACTGAAAGCCCAGGCGAAACGGAAATTTTCCAAGGTCGCCGTTTTAAAGTATATCGGGGTATGGGCTCCGTTGCTGCAATGGAAAAGGGATCTAAAGATCGTTACTTCCAAGAAGATAACAAGAAATTCGTACCGGAAGGCATCGAAGGGCGCCTTCCATACAAAGGACCTCTTTCAGATACCATTTTCCAACTGATTGGCGGCATTCGCTCAGGTATGGGATATTGCGGTACAGCCACATTGGAAGAGTTGAGAGAAAACTCTCAATTTGTCAAAATGACCGGTGCCGGGTTAAGGGAAAGCCATCCTCATGATGTACAAATTACCAAAGAAGCACCGAACTACTCAATGTAATGAATTTAACATATAATCGTCATTAAAATTTATTGTTAAAATAGACAGAGTCTGCGATTACTCTGTCTATTTTTTTTATTTTTTCTGTGATAAACTAGACAAGGTGTCAAGGGAATTACATAAAGTTTCTTCTTTGTTATAGAGATTAGCTTAAAAGTTGGAGGTATTGGAAATTGAAAAAAATCAGCAAGATGTCCCTCATTTTCACTTTTGTTTTAGTTCTTGTTATGTCGCAATTTGCCTATCAACCGGGGGAAGCTGTTGCTGAATCTGATAATTTGGGTTTAAAAGCAGAGGCAGCCATCATCATTGATGGTGAAACAGGACAAATCGTGTATGAAAAAAATGCCGATAAAGTATTAGGGATTGCATCCATGTCTAAAATGATGACCGAGTACATCATAATGGAGTCAATCAAAAATGGGAAAATCAGTTGGGATCAGAAAGTTAAAATAAATAAATACGTACATGACCTTTCAAAAGCACCTAATTTGTCGAATGTTGGGTTAACAGAAGGTGAAGATTATACAGTTAAGGAACTATATCAAGCTATGGCCGTCTATTCCGGAAATGCGGCAACAGTAGCTTTAGCACAGTTGGTTTCCGGAAGTGAAAAGAGCTTCGTTAAGTTAATGAACGAAAAAGCAAAGGAACTAGGCTTGAAAAACCATAAATTCGTTAATGCCAGCGGTTTGAATAACTCCGATTTATTAGGGCAATATCCTTCGGGTAATGAAGATGATGAAAATATCATGACAGCAAAAGATACTGGTCTTCTTGCTTATCGTTTAATAAACGATTATCCGGAAGTGTTAAAAATCGCCAGCATTCCTAAATTGAAGTTCCGTGATGGAAAAGAATATCCGAACTTCAACTGGATGTTGCCAGGTCTGATATTTGAATATAAAGGCGTAGATGGACTAAAAACGGGATCTACCGACTTTGCCGGTTATGGACATACAGGGACGGTTATCCGAGACGGTCAGCGCTATATCACGGTGGTTATGAAGTCCACTAATAAAAACGAACGTTTTGCAGATAGCACTAAGCTTATGAACTATGCTTATGCAACCTTTAAAAAGGAAAAAGTCCTTCCAGCCAATTACCAGGTGAAAGGGAAAGAAACACTTTCAGTAGTAAAAGGCAAGGAAAAAAATGTTAAGATTCAATCTGAAAAGGCAATCGAGCTACTTGTTGAAAATGGTGAGAAAGATAACTATAAAACAGATTTAGTGATCGATAAAAACAAATTGAATGATGATGGTAAGCTTACTGCACCAATCAAAAAAGGTGAAAAGCTAGGTTACATCACAGTCACTCCTAAAAAAGGAGAAGATTACGGGTACATTAACGGCGATCCAGTTAAGGTTAACGTCGTAGCTGCTGAATCTGTTGAAAAGGCAAACTGGTTCGTATTATCAATGCGAGCGGTTGGCGGATTCTTTGGTGACGTATGGAGCAGTGTAGCTTCTACTGTTAAAGGCTGGTTTTAAGTTTCGCGTATAAAACGGTTGCGTAATGTATAAAATTATAGTACATTATGGAAAACAATCTGATTATATAAGAAAGCAATGACAGGAAATAGTAACAAGTATTTCTTTCTATAGAGAGCCGATGGCTGGTGGAAATCGGTGTGAGAGTCTTGTGAATCCCTCCTGGAGCAGAGTATGGAAAGCCTTTTGGGGGTCAGTAAATACTTTCGGTTAAAAGCCGTTATCGAGTTAAGTGGTAGGCGTTTTTCATATGCCTTCAACTAGGGTGGCAACGCGGGTTAACTCTCGTCCCTTCTTCAGGGGACGGGAGTTTTTTGCGTTCTTTGATAAATCATCGAATTATTAAGGAGGAACTGAAAATGTTGGATTTGAAATATGTAAGAAATAATTTTGAAGAAGTGAAGCGTGTATTGCAATTTAGAGGGGAAGATTTGACCGATTTAGGTAAATTCGAGGAACTGGATGTAAAGCGCCGGACTTTGATTGCTGATACGGAAAAGTTGAAAAGCCAAAGAAATGAAGTTTCACAGCAAGTGGCCGTATTGAAACGGGAAAAAAAGGATGCAGATCAGTTGATTGCCCAAATGCGTGAAGTTGGTGACCGTATCAAAGGGTTCGATGATGAACTTCGTGAAGTGGAAGCACAGTTAGAAACATTACTTCTTTCCATTCCGAATATTCCGCATGAAAGTGTGCCTGTTGGTGAGACGGAAGACGATAATGTCGAAATCCGTAAATGGGGAGAGTTACCGGAATTCAAGTTTGAACCGAAACCACACTGGGATGTAGCTGGAGATTTAGGCATCCTGGATTTTGAACGGGCAGCAAAAGTGACCGGAAGCCGATTTGTATTTTATAGGGGTCTTGGTGCTCGATTAGAGCGTGCTTTAATTAGCTTTATGTTGGACCTTCATGTTGAGGAACATGGATATGAAGAAATGCTGCCGCCATATATGGTGAACCGTGCAAGCATGACTGGGACAGGTCAATTGCCAAAATTCGAAGAGGATGCTTTCCGTATCGAAAGTGATGATTACTTCTTGATTCCTACAGCCGAAGTCCCGGTGACAAACTTCCATCGTGATGAAATCATGAGCACGGACGATCTGCCGATAAGCTATGCGGCATACAGCGCTTCATTCCGTTCAGAGGCAGGATCTGCTGGTCGTGATACCCGCGGGTTAATTCGTCAGCACCAGTTCAATAAAGTTGAACTAGTGAAGTTCGTGAAGCCGGAAGATTCTTATGCAGAATTGGAAAATCTCACAGGTCATGCCGAAAAGGTCCTTCAGTTGCTAGGCCTTCCATACCGAGTGCTGAGCATGTGTACGGGAGATCTTGGATTCACTGCTGCTAAAAAGTATGATATCGAGGTTTGGATCCCGAGTTATGGGACGTACCGAGAAATTTCTTCTTGCAGTAACTTTGAAGCATTCCAGGCTAGACGGGCCAATATCCGCTTCAGACGTGACGCAAAAGGCAAACCGGAACATGTCCATACTCTAAATGGATCAGGTCTGGCAATCGGCCGTACAGTCGCTGCCCTTTTGGAAAATTATCAGCAGGAAGATGGCAGTGTTATCATTCCTGAAGTATTACGTCCATATATGCGCGGTGCGGAAGTCATTAAACCGTAAGTTAAAAGGAATCAGCTTCTGATTAAAGAGGCTGATTCTCCTTTTTATCAAAGTTTGAAATTATTTTAAAAAAACTTTATAGAGAGCTTGACTTTAATTTTAATTCCATGTAATATAATAAATGTTGATACGGAGGTATACCCAAGTCCGGCTGAAGGGATCGGTCTTGAAAACCGACAGGGGAGTCAAATCCCGCGGGGGTTCGAATCCCTCTACCTCCTCCATAACTTATTAATAACCACAGCGCATAAATTGGATATCGATAAATTCCGTTACAGATATGTAACGGAATTTTTGTTTTCTAATATATTAAAAAACCACCGGATAATCGGTGGTTTTTCTGTTTTAAATATTTCGCAACAACTTGGTTTGCTCCATATATTCGGCAATCCGTTTTATAAGAGGTTCGATGCTTGCTTCATCCTGCATAAGGTCATATTCGTTTATATTTAACCGAAGGACAGGGCAGGCGTTGAATTGATCAATCCATTCTTCATAACGGCCGTGCATTTCCTGCCAATATTCAATTGGGGTATGCTGTTCCATTGGACGTCCACGCTCTTGGATCCGGTCGAGGATATCATCCAGCGAACCTTCGAGATAGATAAGTAAATCAGGGTGCGGGAAGTATGGCGTCATTACCATGGCGTTGAAAAGGCTTGTATAAGTTTCGTAGTCCACATCATTCATCGTGCCTTTTTCATAATGCATTTTTGCAAATATCCCGGTGTCTTCATAAATGGAACGGTCTTGGATAAAACCGCCGCCATATTCGAAGATTTTTTTTTGCTCTTTAAAACGTTCAGCGAGGAAATAGATTTGCAGGTGGAAACTCCAACGATTAAAATCATCGTAAAACTTATCCAGATAGGGGTTCGTATCAACCTTTTCAAAGGATGTCCTGAATTGAAGGGCATCGGCTAAAGCATTGGTCATGGTCGATTTTCCTACGCCAACCGTCCCTGCTATCGTAATGACAGCGTTATTTGGAATGTTATATTTCTTTCGTAAGTTCATTTGACTTTACTCCTTTGTGCAGGGCGTTCGCAATTTGGCTGATTATCGTTTTCAAATCATCCTTGTTCCCGACAAAATCCAGCTCATCTCCGTTGAATGTAAGAACAGGTATGTCAGGGTGCTGTTTCTCAAATGCTTCCATGAATGTTCGATAATCCGCGGATAACTGCTCTAAATAAATGGAGGATATATTTTTTTCGAACTCACGACCTCTTTTACCGATTCGGGAGATAAGAGTATCAAGACTTGCATTTAAATAAATCACCATATTAGGTTTAGGCATATCCCGTGTTAAAATATTGAATATTTCAAGGTATTTATTGTATTGTCCGTTCTTTAACGTTCGTTCAGCAAATATCAAGTTCTTGAATATATGGTAATCAGCCACCACGGCTTGGTTATTAGTAAGATACTTTTTTTCGATATCTTCCAATTGTTTATACCGGTTACACAGAAAAAACATTTCTGTTTGAAAGCTCCACTCATCAATATCTTTATAGAATTTCCCGAGAAATGGATTTTCATCTACAATTTCCTTCAATAATGAAATTTGAAAATGATCTGCGATAACTTTTGCAAGTGATGTTTTTCCCACGCCGATTGGACCTTCGACGGTGATAAATGGGGTGGATTTCATCCAATCTGTCCTCCTTCATGAGGTATCAAGCTGAAATTCCCGGTTATTAGGTTTTTCGCCAAGAGATATTGTATCACAGACTTGGGACTTTAGTGACATTTTTGTCAGGTTGATAAAGAAAGAGAATGAAAGATTGTTTATTGGGGGTGGTATGTAGGTCAGTGCCTTGTTCGATTGAATGCTTAAAAGTCTTCACCATCTTTTATGGATGCCTTGAGAACATGGTTCATCATCTTTAATGCGTAATGATTATCTTCCTTTGATGCAGAAGCGATGCAATCCTTCGGAATCCATAATTTATATTCCCGCATATAGGCATCATTGGCTGTGAATAGCACGCAGATGTTGCCAGCTATTCCAGTAATGATCAGGGTTTCCACGTTTAATCGTTTAAGTAGTGTATTGAGTGCCGTCCCATAAAATGCGGAATGTTTCGGCTTGATGAGAAAGAATTCGTCCTGTTGAGGTTTTATCCTTTCGATTAATGAGGCATTTCCTTCATTTTTACATCTATCAATAATTTTATCGAAGTCAGCCTGCCATAAATCATAATGGTCGTTGATATAAATGATTGGAAAACCTTTTTCTTTCATTTGCTTTTTTAATTCCAAAATCGGATCGACGATAAGTTTCGTATGTTCAAGGAGCATATTCCCGTATTTGAAATCAAAATCATTGATCATATCAATGATAAGCAATGCAAAAGAAGGTGATTCAGGTCGATTCATGGTATATCCTCCTGTATTGTGAGAATTTACTTGCAGCACGTATGCCGCATGCGTTACTATTCATTAGAACAAGTAGTATGACCTTTATTTTTGTCTTATATGTGTCTGTTTACTCCTACTTTATATGAGGGGGTTTTTTTTATGAAGGATGATGTTTATTACATGAATTTAGCCTTAAAGGAAGCAAAAAAGGCGCAGATGTTGAATGAAGTGCCGATTGGCGCTTTAATCGTAATAGACGATCAAGTTATTTCGACAGGGCATAACCTGAGGGAAACGGAACAGAATGCGACGGCACATGCGGAGCTGCTTGCGATCAATGAGGCTTGCAAGGAACTTGGCAGTTGGCGCCTTGAAGATGCGACATTATACGTAACGCTGGAACCTTGTCCCATGTGTGCTGGGGCCATCTTGCAATCAAGGGTGAAAAGGGTAGTTTTTGGAGCGCATGATCCAAAGGCAGGTTGTGCAGGGACATTCATGGATTTACTTCAAGATGAACGCTTTAACCATCAATGTGATGTAACAAGCGGTGTATTGGGGGAAGAGTGCGGCTGGATATTGACTTCTTTTTTTAAAGAGCTTAGGGATAGAAAGAAAACTTTGAAAAGAGAGCAAGCACTTAAGATTGCCGAAGAAAATAAATAGGGAAAAACGAGTGTCGAAAAAAAGTTTGCTTCGTTTGATAAATTTGGAATCAAACTGTTCATGAACAACACTTGCGTTTTTTTTGTTACCTTAGTATAATGAATTATGCGTCGACATGACGCTGTGAAATTGGTATTACTTTTGCCGTGCTAGACGGGGAGGTAGCGGTGCCCTGTACTCGCAATCCGCTCTAGCGAGGTTGAATCCCTTCTCGAGGTTAGCATTCTGTAGGGCCTGCCTTAAGTAAGTGGTGTTGACGCCCGGGTCCTGCGCAATGGGACTCCATGAACCATGTCAGGTCCGGAAGGAAGCAGCATTAAGTGGAAGTTCTCATGTGCCGCAGGGTTGCCTGGGTCGAGCTAACTGCTTAAGTAACGCTTATGGTTGCTAATCGACAGAAGGTGCACGGCAGTTATTTTACATAAACAAAAAACTCATTCGTATCGGGTGGGTTTTTTTTTATGCCAAGAAGGTAAAGCGCTTGGTATTTTTGAAAAAAATGAGGCAATGATGAAATTTCTTTTTAGACTTTGAAATTAAGGAAATCAGTAATGTATAATAAACAAGATGGAGAAAAGAAGGAGGGATTTCCGTGGGGTATCAAGCATTATACCGGGTATGGCGGCCACAACAATTCATTGATGTAGTCGGGCAGGAACATGTAACGAAAACGTTGCAGAATGCCTTGGTCGGGCAGAAGGTTTCGCATGCCTATTTATTTTCCGGTCCACGTGGAACAGGGAAAACAAGTGCTGCCAAAATTCTAGCAAAAGCAGTGAATTGTGAGCATGCCCCGACAAGTGAGCCCTGTAACGAATGTGCTACCTGCCGCGGAATCACCGATGGCTCCATATCAGATGTTATAGAAATTGATGCAGCATCCAATAATGGTGTCGAGGAAATCCGTGACATTCGTGATAAGGTCAAATATGCTCCTAACGCGGTTACATATAAAGTTTATATCATCGATGAGGTACATATGCTTTCACAAGGGGCTTTCAATGCGCTTTTAAAGACATTGGAAGAACCTCCGAAGCACGTGATTTTTATATTGGCGACGACTGAACCTCATAAGATTCCACTAACGATCATTTCCCGTTGCCAAAGGTTTGATTTTAAAAGGATCCAGCCTCAAGATATAGTTGGCAGGATGTCACAAATCATTGCAGAAACAGGTGTTTCATGTGATGAACAAGCCCTGCATATCATTGCAAGGGCAGCCGAAGGCGGGATGCGAGATGCACTAAGCCTTCTTGATCAAGCGATATCCTTCAGTTCGGAGACAGTTTCTATGGAAGATGCATTGACTGTCACTGGTTCTGTGTCGCAGGCATTTTTAAGCCGTCTGGCAAAGGCTATATATGATAAAGAAGTAGCGGTGGCACTTGAAGTCCTTGAAGAATTGCTGGCCATGGGAAAAGACCCGGCTAGGTTCATAGAAGACATGATTTATTATTTCCGTGACATGCTTTTATTTCAAACGGCACCGGCACTGGCAGAATCCTTCGAGCGTGTTTTGATAGATCCCCAATTTAAGGAATTGGCAGAAGTAATCTCTTCTGAATCGATTTACTCCATTATTGAAAGCTTCAATCAAACACAGCAGGATATGAAATGGACAAATCATCCAAGGATTTTCCTTGAAGTGGCACTTGTGAAGTTATGTAATGAGCAAAGGCCAAATCAAAGTGATAACGGGCAGCTTCAACAGCTGCTGCAGAAAATAGAAGATTTAGAGAAGAAATTACTCGAAATGCAGAAAAACGGCATCCCGGCAGCCATGACGGAAAAACCTGCAGAGCAGGCTAAGGCGCAAAGGGCCGTTAAAAAGGCGTATAAAGCACCAGCAGGAAAGATCAATCAAATTTTGAAACAAGCTACGAAGCCGGACCTTACTGCTGTGAAAAGTAAGTGGGGGGAAGTGCTTGAACAGTTAGGTCAGCAAAATCAAAAATCATTGGCAGCTTTATTAACGGAGGCAGAACCTGTTGCTGCGTCTACTGAAGCTTTTGTGGTAAAATTCAAATATGATATTCATTGTCAAATGGCAATGGAAAATAACCGTTTCGTGGAAGTGATAGCCTCGATCATGCAGCAATTGACCGGACATCGTATGGAGATAGCTGGAGTTCCGGAGAGCCAGTGGCAAAGGTTGCGGGAGGATTTCATATCGACACAGCAGTTCGACGGTCCAGAAGAAACGGAATCAAAAGAAGAAGACCCCTTTATAGCAGAGGCTAGAAAATTAGTCGGCGATGATTTACTTGAAATTAAAGAATAATTGGAGGTAAGAAGAATGGGTATGCGCGGCGGTAATATGCAGAACATGATGAAACAAATGCAAAAGATGCAAAAGAAGATGGCAGAGGCACAGGAAGAATTAGGTGAAAAAAAGGTTGAAGGAACTGCTGGCGGCGGAATGGTGACGGTCATCGTTACTGGACATAAAGAAATAGTCGATGTAGTCATCAAACCGGAAGTTGTCGATCCGGATGATATCGATATGCTTCAGGATTTAGTGCTGGCTGCGACTAACGATGCTTTGAAAAAGGCGGAAGAACTGACAAACCAAACGATGGGACAATTCACTAAGGGAATGAACCTTCCGGGTATGTTTTAAGCAAGTTCAAAAGAAACTTCCTTTCAGGGGGTTTCTTTTGAAATTTTTAGGAGGAATTCGATGCATTATCCAGAACCAATTTCCAAGCTCATTGACAGTTTTATGAAATTGCCGGGGATTGGTCCTAAAACGGCTGCTCGATTAGCCTTTCATGTACTAAGCATGAAGGAAGATACTGTTTTGGATTTTGCAAAAGCACTTGTTAATGCTAAGCGGAATCTTATGTATTGCTCAGTCTGTGGTCATATTACAGATCAAGATCCTTGTTATATTTGCGAAGATCAAAAGAGGGACAGAAGTTTGATTTGTGTGGTTCAGGACCCGAAAGATGTAATAGCTATGGAAAAGATGAGAGAGTTCAATGGTTTATACCATGTACTGCATGGCAGTATTTCCCCAATGGACGGAATCGGTCCGGAAGATATAAATATTCCTGATTTATTAAAGCGCCTGCAAGATGAAACAGTGCTGGAGGTAATTTTGGCTACTAATCCTAACATTGAAGGTGAAGCGACAGCCATGTATATTTCGCGGTTGCTTAGACCATCAGGCATCAAAGTGACCCGAATTGCCCACGGACTTCCTGTTGGCGGAGATTTGGAGTATGCGGATGAAGTGACGCTATCAAAAGCAATAGAAGGAAGAAGAGAAATATAAGATAGCTGGGAGGACTTCACTTGTTCTTTCGTAAAAAAAAGAAACTTCGGAATGAATTCAATGATTCATTAATCGAAGAGCTTGAACATTTGAAATGGAATTGGCATAATCAAAAATCATTACTTGAAAAAAGCGTTGATCCATCTGAGGAAGTAATCGCCCAAACGAGACTGGCGGAAGTGAAATATTTCTACTTATTCAGGGAAGTTAAAAGAAGGAATGTCCGCTTAAAAAGATGATAAGGAAATGGCTGTGAAGGATTGCGTGTTCCTCATGGCCATTTTTTTTCAGTTCTTAATCCATCGATTTCTTCATATAAGTGTAGTACAAGCTTGCGGGGAGGAATGAGTTTGGAACCAGTTGTCTTTGTTGCTGTAATTGGCGGCCTGATTTTAATGCTCCTCATTATCGGGGCGCCATTAAGACCTGTCCGGTTTATAGGGCAGGGGATTATAAAGGTCATTATCGGTGCAGCATTTTTGTTCTTTTTGAATACACTTGGGAATCAAGCGGGCATTCATGTACCCATCAACCCTGTTACCTCGGCAGTCGCCGGTCTGCTTGGAATACCGGGAGTTGCCGCTTTGGCGGCCATTGGTTATTGGATCATTTAAAGGATATTCCGTCGAAGTCTTATGAAAACCCCATGGATATCTCCCTGGGGTTTTTATCATGTTATAGTTTTTTTAAAAAAAATCAATTAAACCATTGACGATAACTCATCAACCTGATAATATATTAGGAGTCGCCAATAACGACATCGTCAATTGCTCAATCGAAAAACAATTTTAAATAATTGTTGACATCAGGTTAAGTAAGTGATAAGATAATAAAGTCGCTTACGAAGTAACGGCGAAAAATCGCTCTTTGAAAACTGAACAAAACAAAGCGCCAACGTTAAATTTTAAGTGAGCACACACTATCAAAAAAGCAAATGAGCAAGTCAAACATTTCTTCGGAGAGTTTGATCCTGGCTCAGGACGAACGCTGGCGGCGTGCCTAATACATGCAAGTCGAGCGAATCGACGGGAGCTTGCTCCCTGAGATTAGCGGCGGACGGGTGAGTAACACGTGGGCAACCTGCCTATAAGACTGGGATAACTTCGGGAAACCGGAGCTAATACCGGATACGTTCTTTTCTCGCATGAGAGAAGATGGAAAGACGGTTTACGCTGTCACTTATAGATGGGCCCGCGGCGCATTAGCTAGTTGGTGAGGTAATGGCTCACCAAGGCGACGATGCGTAGCCGACCTGAGAGGGTGATCGGCCACACTGGGACTGAGACACGGCCCAGACTCCTACGGGAGGCAGCAGTAGGGAATCTTCCGCAATGGACGAAAGTCTGACGGAGCAACGCCGCGTGAACGAAGAAGGCCTTCGGGTCGTAAAGTTCTGTTGTTAGGGAAGAACAAGTACCAGAGTAACTGCTGGTACCTTGACGGTACCTAACCAGAAAGCCACGGCTAACTACGTGCCAGCAGCCGCGGTAATACGTAGGTGGCAAGCGTTGTCCGGAATTATTGGGCGTAAAGCGCGCGCAGGTGGTTCCTTAAGTCTGATGTGAAAGCCCACGGCTCAACCGTGGAGGGTCATTGGAAACTGGGGAACTTGAGTGCAGAAGAGGAAAGTGGAATTCCAAGTGTAGCGGTGAAATGCGTAGAGATTTGGAGGAACACCAGTGGCGAAGGCGACTTTCTGGTCTGTAACTGACACTGAGGCGCGAAAGCGTGGGGAGCAAACAGGATTAGATACCCTGGTAGTCCACGCCGTAAACGATGAGTGCTAAGTGTTAGAGGGTTTCCGCCCTTTAGTGCTGCAGCTAACGCATTAAGCACTCCGCCTGGGGAGTACGGCCGCAAGGCTGAAACTCAAAGGAATTGACGGGGGCCCGCACAAGCGGTGGAGCATGTGGTTTAATTCGAAGCAACGCGAAGAACCTTACCAGGTCTTGACATCCTCTGACAACCCTAGAGATAGGGCTTTCCCCTTCGGGGGACAGAGTGACAGGTGGTGCATGGTTGTCGTCAGCTCGTGTCGTGAGATGTTGGGTTAAGTCCCGCAACGAGCGCAACCCTTGATCTTAGTTGCCAGCATTCAGTTGGGCACTCTAAGGTGACTGCCGGTGACAAACCGGAGGAAGGTGGGGATGACGTCAAATCATCATGCCCCTTATGACCTGGGCTACACACGTGCTACAATGGATGGTACAAAGGGCTGCAAACCTGCGAAGGTAAGCGAATCCCATAAAGCCATTCTCAGTTCGGATTGCAGGCTGCAACTCGCCTGCATGAAGCCGGAATCGCTAGTAATCGCGGATCAGCATGCCGCGGTGAATACGTTCCCGGGCCTTGTACACACCGCCCGTCACACCACGAGAGTTTGTAACACCCGAAGTCGGTGAGGTAACCTTTATGGAGCCAGCCGCCTAAGGTGGGACAGATGATTGGGGTGAAGTCGTAACAAGGTAGCCGTATCGGAAGGTGCGGCTGGATCACCTCCTTTCTAAGGATAATTACGAGGCGCTTTTGTTTTGTTCAGTTTTGAATGAGTGATTCATTCAATTAAATAGCAATCCCGCGATAAGCTTGGGAAGCAGAAGCTTATTATTTATGTGAATGGGCCTATAGCTCAGCTGGTTAGAGCGCACGCCTGATAAGCGTGAGGTCGATGGTTCGAGTCCATTTAGGCCCACCATTCCATTTCCCGAAACGGGGCCTTAGCTCAGCTGGGAGAGCGCCTGCCTTGCACGCAGGAGGTCAGCGGTTCGATCCCGCTAGGCTCCACCAATGAAACAATCACGTTGTGATTGGGACAGCTTGTTCCTTGAAAACTAGATAATAGATAGAAGGCAATTAATTTTTTTCAAAGCATCTGTAAGATCTTTTTTAACGGTTAAGTTAGAAAGGGCGCACGGTGGATGCCTTGGCACTAGGAGCCGATGAAGGACGGGACTAACACCGATATGCTTCGGGGAGCTGTAAGTAAGCTTTGATCCGGAGATTTCCGAATGGGGAAACCCACTGTTCGTAATGGAACAGTATCTTTACCTGAATACATAGGGTACTGAAGGCAGACCCGGGGAACTGAAACATCTAAGTACCCGGAGGAAGAGAAAGCAAACGCGATTTCCTGAGTAGCGGCGAGCGAAACGGAATTAGCCCAAACCAAGAGGCTTGCCTCTTGGGGTTGTAGGACACTCAACATGGAGTTACAAAGGAACGGGGTAAATGAAGTGACCTGGAAAGGTCCGTCGAAGAAGGTAAAAACCCTGTAGTTGAAACTTCGTTCCCTCCTGAGTGGATCCTGAGTACGGCGGGACACGAGAAATCCCGTCGGAAGCAGGGAGGACCATCTCCCAAGGCTAAATACTCCCTAGTGACCGATAGTGAACCAGTACCGTGAGGGAAAGGTGAAAAGCACCCCGGAAGGGGAGTGAAATAGATCCTGAAACCGTGTGCCTACAAGTAGTCAAAGCCCGTTAATGGGTAATGGCGTGCCTTTTGTAGAATGAACCGGCGAGTTACGATTTCATGCGAGGTTAAGTTGATGAGACGGAGCCGCAGCGAAAGCGAGTCTGAATAGGGCGAATGAGTATGAGGTCGTAGACCCGAAACCAGGTGATCTACCCATGTCCAGGGTGAAGTTCAGGTAACACTGAATGGAGGCCCGAACCCACGCACGTTGAAAAGTGCGGGGATGAGGTGTGGGTAGCGGAGAAATTCCAATCGAACCTGGAGATAGCTGGTTCTCTCCGAAATAGCTTTAGGGCTAGCCTCAAGATGAGAGTATTGGAGGTAGAGCACTGATTGGACTAGGGGCCCCCAACGGGTTACCGAATTCAGTCAAACTCCGAATGCCAAATACTTATTCTTGGGAGTCAGACTGCGAGTGATAAGATCCGTAGTCGAAAGGGAAACAGCCCAGACCACCAGCTAAGGTCCCAAAGTATACGTTAAGTGGAAAAGGATGTGGAGTTGCTTAGACAACCAGGATGTTGGCTTAGAAGCAGCCACCATTTAAAGAGTGCGTAATAGCTCACTGGTCGAGTGACTCCGCGCCGAAAATGTACCGGGGCTAAACGTATCACCGAAGCTGTGGATTGACACCATTAGGTGTCGATGGTAGGAGAGCGTTCTAAGGGCGTTGAAGTCAGACCGGAAGGACTGGTGGAGCGCTTAGAAGTGAGAATGCCGGTATGAGTAGCGAAAGAAGGGTGAGAATCCCTTCCACCGAATGCCTAAGGTTTCCTGAGGAAGGCTCGTCCGCTCAGGGTTAGTCGGGACCTAAGCCGAGGCCGAAAGGCGTAGGCGATGGACAACAGGTTGATATTCCTGTACCACCTATACATCGTTTGAACGATGGGGGGACGCAGAAGGATAGGGTAAGCGCGCTGTTGGATATGCGCGTCCAAGCAGTTAGGCCGGAAACGAGGCAAATCCCGTTTCCATTAAGGCGGAGCTGTGATGGCGAGGGAAATATAGTACCGAAGTTCCTGATTCCACGCTGCCAAGAAAAGCCTCTAGTGAGATGTAAGGTGCCCGTACCGCAAACCGACACAGGTAGGCGAGGAGAGAATCCTAAGGTGTGCGAGAGAACTCTCGTTAAGGAACTCGGCAAAATGACCCCGTAACTTCGGGAGAAGGGGTGCTTTTTAGGGTGAATAGCCCAGAAAAGCCGCAGTGAATAGGCCCAGGCGACTGTTTAGCAAAAACACAGGTCTCTGCGAAGCCGCAAGGCGAAGTATAGGGGCTGACACCTGCCCGGTGCTGGAAGGTTAAGGGGAGAGGTTAGCGCAAGCGAAGCTTTGAACCGAAGCCCCAGTAAACGGCGGCCGTAACTATAACGGTCCTAAGGTAGCGAAATTCCTTGTCGGGTAAGTTCCGACCCGCACGAAAGGTGTAACGATCTGGGCACTGTCTCAACGAGAGACTCGGTGAAATTATAGTACCTGTGAAGATGCAGGTTACCCGCGACAGGACGGAAAGACCCCGTGGAGCTTTACTGCAGCCTGATATTGAATTTTGGTACAGCTTGTACAGGATAGGTAGGAGCCTGAGAAGCCGGAGCGCTAGCTTCGGTGGAGGCGTTGGTGGGATACTACCCTGGCTGTATTGAAATTCTAACCCGCGCCCCTTATCGGGGTGGGAGACAGTGTCAGGTGGGCAGTTTGACTGGGGCGGTCGCCTCCTAAAGAGTAACGGAGGCGCCCAAAGGTTCCCTCAGAATGGTTGGAAATCATTCGTAGAGTGTAAAGGCACAAGGGAGCTTGACTGCGAGACCTACAAGTCGAGCAGGGACGAAAGTCGGGCTTAGTGATCCGGTGGTTCCGCATGGAAGGGCCATCGCTCAACGGATAAAAGCTACCCCGGGGATAACAGGCTTATCTCCCCCAAGAGTCCACATCGACGGGGAGGTTTGGCACCTCGATGTCGGCTCATCGCATCCTGGGGCTGTAGTCGGTCCCAAGGGTTGGGCTGTTCGCCCATTAAAGCGGTACGCGAGCTGGGTTCAGAACGTCGTGAGACAGTTCGGTCCCTATCCGTCGCGGGCGCAGGAAATTTGAGAGGAGCTGTCCTTAGTACGAGAGGACCGGGATGGACGCACCGCTGGTGTACCAGTTGTCTTGCCAAAGGCATAGCTGGGTAGCTACGTGCGGACGGGATAAGTGCTGAAAGCATCTAAGCATGAAGCCCCCCTCAAGATGAGATTTCCCATGGCGCAAGCTAGTAAGATCCCTGAAAGATGATCAGGTTGATAGGTCAGAGGTGGAAGCGTGGCGACATGTGGAGCTGACTGATACTAATAGATCGAGGACTTAACCAACGCTTTTTAAAAAATGAAATACCTTCTTATTATCTAGTTTTGAAGGAACAACGTTCCTTTTATGTTTGGTGGCGATAGCGAAGAGGTCACACCCGTTCCCATTCCGAACACGGCAGTTAAGCTCTTCAGCGCCGATGGTAGTTGGGGGTTTCCCCCTGTGAGAGTAGGACGCCGCCAAGCCATTTAAAAAGATCAGCCATCCGGCTGGTCTTTTTTTGCATAATGCAAAGAAAAATCATTGGATATAAAGGGATTATCAATTATGGAAACTTTTATAAAGACATACACGTATTGAAATTCTTCATCATACATTGTTAAAAGCATCCCCGGTTCTCTTAAACTATTTAAATTAATGTATGCGAACAATGGTTTTTGGGGAGAATGCAGGTATGGAGGTGGAGATGTTGGGGACAACAACAACCAAAACGACGGCAGGGGAAACGTGCGCGGTTTGTGAACAAATAAAAGGGATGGGTATACATTTATATACGACTTTTATTTGTGAGGAATGTGAAAGGGATATGATCAGGACGGATACGAACGATCCCAAGTACCAATATTACTTAAAGAAATTAAGAAAAATCACTAATCCTGAACTATTATCATGAAAAAATAGTATGTGGAGAGTTAAAGAGTCAGAGAAAAAAGAAATGATGTGTTTCTTTAATCTCTGATTCTTTTTTTTGTACTTTAGAAGAATGCTTGGCAACATGCTCCAGTGTTTCTGTATCTTCCCTTCAAATAGACTGTTCGGAGACGCATAATTGCCTTTCAGCCGACGCAATATGAGATAAAATTGAACTAATTTGATAAAATGAAAAAATACTATGATATGAGGGAAGAGAAAAATGAATCAATCACAGACACCGTTGTTCGATGCACTGAGTGCTTTTTATAAAAAAAGCCCAATATCTCTGCATGTCCCAGGTCATAAAAATGGATGGGTGTTTAATAAAAAGGGCCAAGCCTTATACAATCCCCTTCTTGGTATTGATGCCACGGAGATAAGCGGTTTAGATGACCTGCATGCTCCAGAGGGCGCCATTTTACAGTCCGAGCAACTACTCTCTGACCTATATGGGGTAAAACGGAGTTATTTTTTGGTTAATGGGTCCACCGTAGGCAACATTGCCATGATTCTTGCTACCTGCCGGGAAGGTGATAAGGTCCTTGTCCAAAGAAACTGCCATAAATCAATTTTACATGGATTGATGTTAGCGAATGTACAACCGATCTTTTTACAACCAGCTTATTATGAGAAATGGGGCATTGCTGGCGGTGTGGGATCTGAATTAATTGAAGAAGCCTTGAGTGTACATCCAGATGTAAAAGTAATCATTGTTACCTATCCTAATTATTATGGTCTTGGTGAAGACTTGACGGAAATGGTAAGACTCGCACATCAAAAGGGGATCCCTGTGTTGGTGGACGAGGCACATGGCGCTCATTTTCAGTTAGGAAGCCCGTTTCCTAAGCCAGCAATTTTGGCAGGGGCAGATGCCGTTGTCCATTCAGCGCATAAAACACTGCCGGCTATGACAATGGGGTCATTTCTTCATGTGAATTCATCCTTAGTTGATGTCGATCAAGTATCATTCTATTTACAAATGCTTCAGTCGAGCAGTCCATCTTACCCAATTATGGGATCGCTGGACTTAGCTAGGGCCTACTTAGCCGCTTTTACATCAGAAGATAAAATATCCCTTATTGAAAAGATATCAGACTTCAGGTGGGAATTAGGTGCCCTGCAAACAGTAAGGGTGCTGGAGGCCCCACTAGGCACCTTGGCAGACCCGTTGAAAGTGGTCATTCAATCAACAAATGGTTTAAGCGGTTTTGAGTTACAGCAGCTATGTGAAGCCGAGGGCATTTTTACGGAATTGGCTGATCCTGATAATTTATTAATGATTTTACCCTTATTAAAAATGGGTACCGAATTTCCTTTTCATGAAATCGTTCAAACTATAAAAAGTGCCACTGAAGACAGAACTGGAAACAAGGAATCAAATCTTGGGGTCCTATGGCCTGATGGAAGATCAATGACAGGACTTGAAATGCCATACTCCGCCATGAAGCATAGTAAATCCAAATCTGTAACATTACAGAAAGCAGTGGGTGAGGTATCTGCCGAGATGGTCATTCCTTATCCGCCGGGCATCCCTTTAATTATGTCCGGGGAAATGATTACTCCTGAGCATATATTCAATCTGAGGAGACTGCTAGAACTGGGATCAAGGTTTCATGGAGGTTCCTCCCTCTCAAACGGAGAATTGATCGTTTATGAAAGCGGGCATTAAAATGATATACTACAAACAAAGAACCTTGGAGGTACATCGATGAAACGTGGTATTTTTATAACAATGGAAGGGCCTGAGGGTGCCGGGAAAACAACAATTACCCAAATGCTTGGCAAGGCCCTGCAACAAGAAGGCTATCAAGTCCTATTAACGCGTGAGCCGGGGGGAGTTCCCATTTCGGAGCAAATTAGGGAAGTGATCCTTAATAAAGATAATACAGCCATGGACTCGAGAACAGAGGCTTTATTATACGCAGCAGCAAGGCGTCAGCATTTAGTGGAAGTGGTCATGCCTGAGTTGGAACGAGGGGGAATTGTCCTCTGTGACCGATTCATAGATAGCTCGTTAGCCTATCAGGGTCATGCAAGGGGCTTGGATATAGAAGAAGTTTATAATATCAATAAATTCGCAATTGGAGATATGATGCCAGATGCCACGTTCTTTTTTGATATAGACCCAGAAGAGGGATTGAGACGTATCCAGTCCAATGGGGAACGGGAAGTGAACCGTCTGGATCTTGAAGCCCTCGACTTCCATAAAAAAGTTCGTGAGGGGTATCAGTTCATTATAAATAGATGGAAAGACCGTTTCATTATCGTGGATGCAGGCCGGACAATAGATGAAGTCCTTGAGGAAACGAAAGCCAGCTTGCTGAAATTTTTAGCGAAAGCAGGAAACTAAATATACAGGTTTCCATAATATTCAACCAATACTATTCCAGACAAGGACTAGTTGATATAATGGAGTTAGTAAAAATTCAGAGTAACCGGAGGATGATGAGAATGAAAATGATCATTGCTGTCGTTCAAGACAAGGATAGTCATCGCCTGCTGAATGAATTAGTGGAAAATAATTTCGGAACGACCAAGCTAGCCAGCACTGGCGGGTTTTTAAAATCAGGCAATACGACTTTTATGATTGGCACAGAGGATGAACGTGTTGACAAAGCAATCCAGATCATCAAACAGAATTGTCAGTCGCGATCCCAATTAGTATCACCGGTTTCACCGATGGGCGGGAATGCCGAGTCCTATGTACCTTACCCAGTGGAGATTCAAGTAGGCGGTGCGACCATTTTTGTTCTGCCGGTTGAAAACTTTTTACAATTTTAACGGTTAGTTTTAGGGAGGTTCATTATGAAAATCAACCATGATATCCCTATTAAGCTGGATAAATCGCGTCAGGATGCCAAGCAGTTTCAAACTGGAAATGGCGGATTTCAGCAAATGGTCCAGACACAGGATCAAAAGATGCAAATCCAAACATTAAACCGTTTGATTGGCGATATTGAAGGGGCGGGTCAGCGTTTAGTAAGGTCACGCACTTTTAGGGAATTGGCAAAATATAAAGCATTGGTGAAACGGTTTGTTAAAGAAGCGGTTGAATATGGACTGGAACTGAAGCAATCCACGAGCTGGAACGAATATGGACAGAGCAGGCCGTTGAAAACCGTGGAAACGATAGATGTAAGATTAGTTGAGTTAAGTGAGGAAATTCTTAATAAAGAGAAAAGCTCGCTTGAAATATTGGAAATGATAGGCGAGATTAAAGGTCTTCTGATTAATTTATATACTTAAGTGAGTTGATGGTTTTGGAAAAAACATGGCAGGAAATGAGTCAAATTCAGCCGCAGGTAATGACGATGCTGCAAAATAGCATAACGAAGAAAAGGGTGGCTCATGCATATTTATTTGAAGGGGAAAAAGGGACAGGTAAGCAAGAGATAAGCAATGCCTTTGCCAAAAGCTTACTATGTGAAGCCCCGACAACAGGTTATGAGCCATGCGAACTTTGTCGGAATTGCAAACGGATTTCAAGTGGGAATCATCCTGATGTCCATTTGATAGAAAGAGACGGCCTCTCAATAAAGAAAGAGCAAATTAAGGGTCTTCAGGAAGAATTTTCGAAAAAAAGTGTAGAGGCGGATCGGAAGGTTTATATGATTGCCGATGCTGACAAAATGTCGGTGGGGGCAGCCAACAGTCTATTGAAATTTTTAGAAGAACCTTCGGCTGATACTGTAGCAATATTGATGACCGAACAGCTTCAGAGGATTCTGCCAACTATATTATCAAGGTGCCAAGTGATTTCGTTCAAGCCATTATCTCCTGAAAATGTGAAACGGAAGCTGATGGAACAGGATGTAGAACCACAGCTGGCTTCGGTTATTGTACACATAACACAGAATGTGGAAGCTGGAATCGGGCTTAGTCATGATGAATGGTTTGTACAAGCTCAAAAAATAGTGGTAAAATTATATGAAGTGTTAAAACTTAATTCCTTGAAGGCATTGCTGTACCTTCAGACGGATTGGTTCACACACTTTAAAGAAAGAGAACAGGTTGACAGAGGTCTTGATTTGTTACTTCTTATATATAAGGATTTATTATACATTCAGTTGGACAAAAAGGACTTCGTTGTGTTCCAAAATAAACTGAAGGAATTTGAAACTCACGCTCTTCATCTTTCCCCAAGACGCCTTGCTGAACATATGGGTTGCATTTTGGAAGCAAAAAGGAAGCTGATGTCCAACACGAATCCACAGCTGTTGATGGAACAGCTTGTGCTGAATTTGCAGGAGGGATCATGATTTGTATGATGTTGTAGGTGTCCGTTTTAAAAAGGCGGGCAAAATATACTACTTCGATCCGGGTGAATTCGCTATTCCTAAGGACGATTTTGTAATAGTGGAGACTGTCCGCGGTGTTGAATTCGGTAAAGTCGTTACAGCCCGAAAACAAGTAGATGAAAACGATGTTGTCCTGCCATTAAAAAAAGTACTTCGGGTCGCTGATGCAAAGGATAAGCTGATTGTAGACGAGAACAAGGCGGCTGCAGAAGAGGCTTACTCTATATGTTGTCAAAAGGTTGTGGAGCATAAGCTGGATATGAAGCTTGTTGATGTGTCATATACTTTCGACAGAAATAAAGTCGTGTTTTATTTTACAGCGGATGGTCGCGTGGATTTCCGTGATTTAGTCAAAGATTTAGCTGCCATATTCAGAACTCGCATAGAACTGCGCCAAATTGGGGTAAGGGATGAGGCAAAGATGCTTGGTGGCATCGGGCCTTGTGGCAGAATGCTTTGCTGCTCCACATTTCTTGGGGATTTTGAACCGGTTTCCATCAAAATGGCGAAGGATCAGAATTTATCATTAAACCCTACAAAAATCTCAGGTTTATGCGGTCGATTGATGTGCTGTCTGAAATATGAAAATGATGAGTATGAAAGTGCGAAGGAAATGCTTCCTGATTTAGGTGAAATGATTAATACGCCTGGTGGCAAAGGCAAGGTAGTGGGGCTTAATATTCTAGAACGCGTACTTCAGATTGAACTAATCGAGCAAGAAAGAGTATTAGAGTATACTCTAGATGAGATTCTAAAAGAGGGAGCCGTTTCTATTCAAGCCACAGATTATTAAGGTGGTGGGAGAGCGTGGATAAGAAAGATATTTTTGAGTCGGTGACCAATATGGAAACCCAGATAGGCCAATTATATAAGCAGCTTGGAGAATTGAAGCAGAACTTAGCTGAAATCCTTGAGGAAAATCAGTCGCTCAAGCTGGAGAAAGAGCATTTGCGCCATCGGTTGGGCCTTGTGGAAGTCGAAAGTGCGCCTGCTGCAGTAAAGGTCAAACAAAAAGTGAAAAACCGTACCGCAAGTACGGACAAGGTTATGGATATCGGGGAAGGCTATGATAATTTAGCCCGTATCTATCAAGAAGGCTTTCATATTTGCAATCTGCATTTTGGCAGTTTACGAAAAGAAGGGGATTGCCTGTTCTGTTTATCTTTTTTAAACAAGAAGTGATAAAGGAATAATATAAAAGATGTTTCTTTTACGTGATAGATAGACCGTTTACAATATATAGTGATTCGGGGTCTGACGCATACTATGAGTCAGACCCCTTTTTGTACGATAGTAATGTAGAAGCATGGTCCCTAAACATGCTTTTTCGATACATGATTAGGAGGGTAACAGCAATGGTAGAACTTAAAGGCGATGAGCGCCTGGATTATCTATTGGCTGAGAATTTAAGGATCATCCAGAGCCCATCGGTGTTCTCTTTTTCATTAGATGCCGTTTTATTATCAAGGTTCGTAAATGTACCGATCCAAAAAGGGAAAATCGTAGATCTTTGCTCAGGTAATGGGGTCGTACCTTTGCTGCTGAGTACAAGAACGAAAGGGACAATTACCGGTGTTGAAATTCAAGAGCGGTTATATGACATGGCCCAGAGGAGCATGGACTATAATGGCGTATCCTCCCAAATCGAGATGATTCATGGGGATATAAAGGAAATTCCAAAACAGATGGGGTATAGCAAATATGATGTCGTTACTTGCAATCCACCCTATTTCCCGACGCCATCGATCGAGGAAATTAACAAGAATGAGCACTTTGCAATTGCCCGACATGAAATAATGTGTAATCTTGAGGACGTCATGCGTGTTTCAAGTCAGTTGCTGCGTCAAGGTGGGAAGGCTGCATTCGTTCATAGACCGGGCCGTCTGATGGATATCCTGCATTTCATGAGGATGTACAGAATTGAACCGAAGCGACTGCAATTCGTTTATCCTAAGAGTTCAAAAGAAGCGAATACGATTCTTATAGAAGGGATAAAGGACGGCAACCCTGATTTGAAGATTCTTCCTCCACTTGTTGTATATAATGATCAGAATGAGTATAATCCGGAAATCAGAAGGATTCTATATGGAGAGGAATAAGCATTATTTTTATGTTTTGAAATGCAGGGACGGCAGCTATTATGCCGGGTATACAAATAATTTGCACCGTAGGATTGATGCTCATAATAATGGCAGGGGTGCAAAGTATACACGAGGCCGGACCCCGGTTGAACTGATTTATCATGAAATATTCGAAACACGGACATTAGCCATGCAGGCTGAATATAAATTTAAGCAATTAACAAGAAAACAAAAGCAAAAGTGGATGGCAAAGGAGGATACATGATATGTGGCAGCAAAAGAGTTTTGAAAAAGAAGGATTGGAGCCAGCTCTATATCTGGTTCCTACACCAATAGGAAACCTTGAGGATATGAGTTTCCGGGCTTTAAGAATATTAAAGGAAGCGGATGTCATTGCTGCTGAGGACACGCGAAATACGAAGAAGTTATGCAACTACTTTGAAATTTCGACACCTATCGTCAGTTACCATGAACATAATAAGGAATATAGCGGGAAGCAAATGCTAGAGAGGCTTCGATCTGGAGAGGTCATCGCATTGGTGAGTGATGCTGGCTTGCCGACGATATCCGACCCGGGATATGAACTGGTCAAAGATGCCATTGCCGAACAGTTTAAAGTCATCCCATTGCCGGGGGCAAATGCTGCATTAACTGCATTGATCGCATCTGGACTGATTCCGCAGCCTTTTTACTTTTATGGCTTTCTACAACGGGGAGCAAAAGAAAAAAAGCAGGAGCTGGAAAAATTAAAAAAAATGGAATCGACTTGGATCGTTTATGAATCGCCACATCGATTGAAAGAAACATTGAAACATATGCATGAAATTTTAGGTGACCGCCGTATAGTATTATGCCGCGAATTAACCAAGAAATTCGAAGAGTTCATTCGAGGGACTGTGAGTGAAGCATTGACGTGGGCGATGGAATCTGAAATTCGCGGTGAGTTCTGTTTAATAATTGAAGGTGGGCAATGGTCGGAAGAGGAACCTGAAGAAGCTTGGTGGATGGCCCTTGATATCGTCGGTCATGTTAATCATTATATAGAAACCAAGCAGTTCACTTCAAAGGATGCAATCAAGCAGGTCGCAAAAGATCGTAATATGCAAAAACGTGATGTATATCAAGCGTATCACATTGATATACAATAATAATAAACATAAAAAAAAACTTCCGATGACCGGAAGTTTTTTTATCATTTATTTAGAAGCAGTGAAGTTTTGTTGAATTTCTTGAATAAGTAATTCTGCACCTTCACGACTAAGGATCAATTTACCATTAGCAAGTGTAAGGTTGTTATCGGAAACTTCACCTGTAACTTGGCAAGTCATGTTTGGTTTGTATTTTTTCAAGATGATGCGCTCATCATCAACATAGATTTCAAGAGCGTCTTTCTCAGCGATACCCAATGTACGACGAAGTTCGATTGGAATAACCACCCGGCCTAACTCATCAACTTTACGAACAATACCTGTAGATTTCATTTTAAAAATTCTCCTCTCAGTTACAATCTAGTACCCTATTTCTATTTTTTTCGCCATTATTCGACAAATTTTTTTATAAATTTATAATACCAGCCATTCCCAAATTCGTCAATGATTTATTTTCATTTTTTTGTAAGAAATAGCATGCCTCTTTTCGTGTAACAAAAAGGCTTTTAAAGAGGAAAAATCGGTTATATCTTTAAAAGTGAAGAAATAGCAGGATACAAAGAACTACTCACTTCACCACATTTCGACAAAGTATGCATATAAAAAACACACTTCACTATTATATGATTAAATATAATTTAGTTTCAAAACAAAAGTTCTGAATTAAGGATAATTTTCTGAAAAAGTTTACGAATATGTGAGTTGTTGCACAAAAAAAGAAATTTAGGTATATTTTGTTGAGGTAAGAGGTAATGCTGTCATAAGGGAAGTTCACTTCCAGTACCCTTATTGTTAAAATGAGATTTACTTATATTTTTTTATTCTATTAACATGATGATTAGATTAGTGATTATTGTCGCGCAGAATTGTATATAGCGTTAAAATAGAGATAATAGCTTAAAATATATTCTTATAGCTTGGGCCAGTCCTATAGCCGGTTTTTCAAATGATGAGGAGGGAACGAAGTGCAAGATAAATTAAAAACATTCTATATCACGACACCCATATATTATCCGAGTGGTAATTTACATATAGGGCACGCGTATACGACAGTGGCAGGGGATGCCATGGCTCGTTATAAAAGGATGCGTGGCTTCGATGTCATGTATTTAACAGGAACTGATGAACATGGTCAAAAAATCCAGCGTAAAGCGGCTGAGGAAGGAGTCACTCCTCAGCAATATGTAGATAATATCGTATCGGGGATTAAAGAGCTCTGGGAAAAGCTTGATATTTCATATGATGATTTCATCAGGACGACGGAAGATCGCCATAAAGAGGTCGTAGCCAAGATTTTCAAAAGGCTATTGGACCAGGGTGATATATATTTGGACCAATATGAAGGATTATATTGTACACCATGCGAATCTTTCTTCACGGAACGTCAGGTGGAAGAAAGCAATGGAAATTGTCCTGATTGCGGCAGGCCTGTTGAAAAGGTGAAAGAGGAATCTTATTTCTTTAAGATGAGTAAATATGCGGATCGGTTACTGAAATTTTATGAGGAGAACCCGGATTTCATTCAACCGGAATCGCGCAAAAACGAAATGATCAATAACTTCATCAAGCCTGGATTGGAAGACCTGGCCGTTTCCCGTACTACTTTCGATTGGGGCATCAAGGTGCCGGGAGATCCAAAGCATGTTATTTATGTATGGATTGATGCATTGACCAATTATATAACGGCATTAGGGTATGGAACGGATAATGATTCTAAATACTTGAATTATTGGCCTGCCGATGTACATCTGGTCGGAAAGGAAATCGTTCGTTTCCATACAATCTATTGGCCGATCATGTTAATGGCCCTTGACGTGCCGCTTCCAAAGAAAGTCTTTGCCCACGGATGGCTTCTCATGAAAGATGGTAAAATGTCCAAATCAAAAGGGAATGTAGTAGATCCCGTTACATTGATTGATCGTTACGGTTTGGATTCTTTACGCTACTACTTATTGCGTGAAGTACCATTTGGTTCAGATGGAGTATTTACACCGGAAGGGTTTGTGGAACGGATCAATTTTGACCTGGCAAATGATTTAGGGAATTTATTAAATCGAACAGTTGCAATGGTCAATAAGTATTTTGATGGTGTGATTCCAAATTACGGAGGATCCAATGGCGAATTCGAAAAGGCTTTGCTTGAAATGAACCAAGATACGGTAGGTAAGTATGAGGAAGCAATGGAAAACATGGAATTTTCAGTTGCACTAACATCCATTTGGCAACTCGTGAGCAGAACTAATAAATTCATTGATGAGACCCAGCCATGGACTCTTGCTAAAGATGAATCAAGGAAGGAAGACCTTGCTAGTGTCATGGTTCATTTGGCGGAATCATTACGCAGGACGGCAATCCTTTTGAAACCGTTCTTGACGCAAACACCGGAAAAAATCTTTGCTCAGCTTAGCATCAAAGATGATGTGTTAAAATCCTGGGACAGTTTAGCGGAATTCGGTCAAATTCCTGCTGAAACAAAAGTCTTGAAGGGAGAGCCGATCTTCCCTCGTCTGGATATGGAAGTGGAAGTTTTATATATTAAAGATCAAATGCAGGGCGGCGCCCCCAAGGCCGAGGAAAAAGTGGAAGAGACGATTCCCGAAGTTGATGAAATCACTATTGATGACTTTACAAAAGTGGAGCTTCGTGTTGCTCAGGTCATGGAAGTTGAGCCTGTTAAGAAGGCGGATAAGCTTCTTAAACTTCAGCTTGACTTGGGTTATGAGAAACGCCAAGTCGTATCAGGCATTGCACAGCACTATAAACCTGAAGATTTAGTAGGCAAAAAAGTGATATGCGTAACAAATTTGAAACCTGTTAAACTTCGTGGCGAGCTCTCTCAAGGAATGATTTTGGCGGGAAGCCAGGATGGAGTGCTCTCAGTCGCTACAATAGATTCATCGATTCCTAATGGTTCAAAGGTGAAATAAACCGATGAAAACATAAAGGTGTTTCATATGAAACATTTTTATGTTTTTTTCTTTATGCTTTTGGAAAAAGTAATTTAAAACAGGTTTAGTTTTTTGTTCTGCATTTATTTGTTGGGCATATAGGATCCTTTGTAATCTTTTTGTTACCTAAATGTGAAACATAAAACTTTCATTTTTTTATAAAATAGTGCTAGAAAGGAAGAAAAATAATGTTATTTGATACACACGTACATGTTAATGCGGAACAATTCAACGAGGATCTCGAAGACGTAATAGAAAGAGCTAAGGAAGCAGGAGTCAATAATATGGTAGTCGTTGGTTTTGACCGGCCTACTATTATAAGGGCAATGGAATTAATAGAAGCTTATGATTTCATGTATGCCGCGGTCGGATGGCATCCTGTGGATGCTATAGATATGACAGAAGAGGACTTACAATGGATCGAGGAATTATCCAATCATCCAAAGGTTGTGGCCATTGGTGAGATGGGCCTGGATTATCATTGGGATAAATCGCCGAAAGATGTTCAAATGGAGGTGTTCAGGAAGCAAATCCGATTGGCAAAAAAGGTGGGTCTGCCCATTATCATCCATAATCGGGAAGCGACCGCGGATATCGTGAACATACTCAAGGAAGAAGAGGCATCAAGGGTTGGGGGCATCATGCATTGCTTTAGCGGAAGTGCAGAAACGGCTTTGGAATGCATCAATATGAACTTTTATATTTCATTGGGTGGCCCTGTGACCTTCAAGAATGCAAAAAAACCAAAGGAAGTGGCAGCCGCCGTACCATTAGACCGTTTACTGATAGAGACCGATTGTCCATACTTGGCTCCCCATCCTTATAGAGGAAAGCGTAATGAACCTTCGTATGTGAAGCTTGTTGCTGAACAAATTGCAGAAATCAAACAACTCACATTAGAAGAAGTTTCCCAGGCAACAACGGAAAATGCCAAGAAATTATTCGGCATTAACTGACATTTTTTTTTACAATATCCCCCGGGGTTCACTAGCTAAAATTGAATTTTTTTAAGGTTTCTACAAATTTCACTCCAACTATAGGCTTATTATGTCGAGAAGTCACCCTTTCCTTTTCAATATGAAATATGCATAATAGGTAGTAATTTCCTGAATGAGAAGTGAATGGGTTGACAGCTTGATAACTAAGTCTATATAATCACCGGGAGGAAGGAGGAGTTTTTCATTCTATTAAAAACTATGAAAAACCTTATTCCCAAACCTTTTGGGAAGAAGAGAATGGCAATTGCCATTTGCAGTGCTATTCTTGTTTCTACAGCATTGGGAATACTGATATATCAAGGAACAAAGGATACAGTAACAATTATGCTAGACGGAAAAAAAGAGGTAGTGCGTACACACGCGGCTACTGTAAATGATATGTTGGAAGATTTAGAGATTACCGTTAAAGCTGCAGACTATGTCCACCCATCTAGAGCCACCGAGGTTGATGATGATTTAGAGGTGGTTTGGAAGCCTGCACAAAAAATCGTCATGGTACAGGATGGTAAGACGAAGGATGTTTGGTCTACCGCCGATACGGTAGACGAACTTTTAAAAGACCAAAATCTTAGTGTGAAGGAACAGGATAAGATCACCCCTTCGAAAAATACGAAGCTGAAAGCGAATATGGAAGTTGCCATAGACAAAGCCTTTTCACTGAAATTAGTGGTAGGTGGAGACGAAAAGCAGGTATGGTCAACTTCGACTACTGTCGCTGACTTTTTAAAGCAACAAGGAGTAAAACTCAATGATTTGGATCGAGTTGAGCCAGAATTAACCGAAAAAGTTGAAGCTGAGAATACGGTAAACGTAGTTCGAATTGAAAAAGTCACCGATGTAGTGGAAGAACCAGTTGACTTTGCTGTCATAACTAAAAAAGATGACTCTTTATCAAAAGGGAAAGAGAAAATTGTCAAAGAAGGAAAAGACGGACTCATTTCCAAGGAATATGAAGTTATTAAAGAAAATGGCAAAGAGGTTAAAAGAGAATTACTTTCAGAAAAAGTAGTTAATAAAAAGCAGGATAAAGTTGTAACGGTCGGAACTCGAACGACGGTTGCCCAGGCATCACGCGGAGTAACTAACGTTAGTTCTTCAAGTGGAAAAGAAATATACGTATCATCAACAGCGTATACTGCCAGTTGTAAGGGCTGTTCCGGTGTCACGTCCACAGGCGTGGATCTAAAGAGTAATCCGGGTGCGAAAATCATCGCTGTCGATCCAAACGTAATTCCTATGGGCTCTAAAGTATATGTGGATGGCTATGGCTATGCAGTGGCTGCTGACAAAGGCGGAGCAATAAAGGGAAATAGGATTGACGTCTTCTTTTCCTCAAAAAATGATGCCTATCGCTGGGGTGTAAAGAGGGTAAAGGTTCGTGTATTGGACTAATAAGGTTTCTCTCGCAGGAGATGAATTCGTCTCCTGTTTTTTGCGTTTTATTTTCTGTTTGTTGAAAAACCCTATGTAAAACTGTTTTAATAAGATAGACGTCTCACTATTCCATAAGATTTAATATATGCGTGTGAACTTCATAAATGATCTTGACTGGATTCTCTATCCAGAAAATTTTACGGGGGACCGGTTACGTTTATCCAAGAGCTAATCAAAGCGCTTGCGCTTTTCTGTATGGAGGAAACCATGAAAAAGATTAAAGAAATTATTGTTGTAGAAGGAAAAGACGATACGGTAGCGATAAAAAGGGCTGTTAATGCTGATACAATAGAAACCAACGGTTCCGCGGTGAATGAGTCTTGTATTGAGCAGGTGAGGCTTGCCCAAAAGACACGTGGAGCCATCATTTTCACAGACCCTGATTTTCCTGGTCAAAAAATCAGGAATATAATTTCTGAACAAGTAAAAGGCTGTAAACACGCCTTTTTAACGAAGAAGGAAGCCCTTCCTAAGTCAGGTAGAGGAATTGGTGTGGAACACGCTTCTCCTGAGGCAATTCGTAATGCTTTAAAGGACGCCCAATTAATGGATGAAGAGGCTTCAGAAGAGATTTCACAGCAGGATTTAATAGATGCAGGTTTAATCGGGGGATCCGGTGCCAAGGAACGAAGGGAAAAACTTGGATCTATTTTAAAAATCGGGTTTACCAATGGTAAACAGTTATATAAGAGACTAAAAATGTTCCAAATATCAACTGAGGCTTTTGAGAAAGCGATGGTACAGATAATTCAGGAGGAAAAAAATGAATAAGGATATTGCAACCCCTGTCAGAACGAAAGAAATATTAAAGAAATATGGATTCTCCTTTAAAAAGAGCTTAGGTCAGAACTTTTTAATCGATACGAATATCTTGAAACGTATTGTCGAACATGCCAATTTGACAGAGGAAAGCGGCGCCATCGAAATTGGGCCGGGAATCGGGGCATTGACGGAACAACTAGCGAAAAGCAGCAAAAAGGTTGCGGCCTTTGAGATTGATCAGCGTCTGCTGCCCATCTTATCGGATACACTCTCTCCCTATAGCAATGTAAACATCATTCACGGGGATGTTCTCAAGGCTGATGTCAAGAAGGTCATCGAGGAGGAATTTGCTGGCTTTTCGGACCTGATGGTTGTTGCAAATCTGCCATACTATGTCACGACTCCCATCATTTTGAAGCTATTGTCCGAGGACCTGCCCATTAGGGGCATCGTGTGCATGCTGCAAAAGGAAGTGGCCGATCGAATTGCCGCAAAACCTGGGACAAAGGAATACGGTTCTTTATCCATTGCCATTCAATATTATACTGAAGCCGAAACAGTGATGATAGTACCCAAAACGGTATTCATGCCTCAGCCTAATGTTGATTCAGCTGTAATCCGCCTTACAAAGCGCGTGAAGCCGATCGTCGAGGTAATGGATGAGGATTTCTTATTCACTGTGACCCGGGCGAGCTTTGCGCAGCGTCGGAAAACGATTTTAAATAACTTAACCAGTCAGCTGCCAGATGGTAAATCGAAAAAAGAACTTATACTTGCTGCTCTCGAAGCCGCGGAAGTGGATCCTTCCAGACGGGGGGAAACGCTGAGCATCAAAGAATTTGGCCGCTTAAGTGATGCATTATTGCCGAATTTCAAATAAAGGGAAATGTGAAGGATTCAAGTCGGAATGGGGTCAATCCCAACTTCCGGCTTTTTTTTTGAATTTGGCCAACCATGAGGGAACGTATCCGAAAGTGTAATCAATCCCCACCTTTCACCATTCAAGAATGGTTCGCATAACTTAAGAATGAAAATAAACTAGGGCGGGCTGAAAATAAGTCTTCTCATGGGGTGGGGCCATGAATATTCAAATAAACGATATTGTTGGTCGGGTTTCTTATAAATGCGACGTGGTGTTCCGGGTAATTGATATCCGTGATATTGACGGAAGGCGTCAAGCTGTTCTTTATGGGGAAGATATCCGACTGATTGCAGATGCACCTTTTCAAGATTTAATGATCATTAATGATAATGAAAGAAATGATCGACAAAGGTCGAATGAGGTACTTCAAGAACAATCTTACCGCTTATTAACACAAGATCTAGAGCTGCAACAACAAAAAAATGGCTATCAATCCAGTAATGGTTATCGGTACAGCGGTGAATATTTTCAGATACCAGGGAGAGTCCTCCATGTTGATGGGGATGCATCTTACTTAAGGAAATGCATGGATCTATATCAGAAATTCAGTATTCCGGTCAATGGCATCTATTGCAATGAAAAGGAAATGCCCCAAAGAATCGGGGGGCTGTTGGACCATTATCGGCCGGACATTCTTGTTGTCACCGGTCATGATGCCTATTCAAAATCAAAAGGGCCGATATCCGATATTAATGCCTACCGTCACTCAAAGGATTTTGTACAGACGGTTAGAGAAGCGCGAAGGAGGGTTTCTCATTTAGACCAACTGATTATATTTGCCGGGGCTTGTCAGTCGCATTTTGAATCGCTGATCCAAGCGGGGGCAAATTTTGCAAGTTCTCCTTCCCGTGTTAATATACATGCTCTTGATCCGGTATATATCGTCGGAAAGATAAGCTTTACGCCTTTTTCCGATCATATTCATGTATGGGATGTCCTTCGGAATACATTAACTGGAGAGAAGGGGTTGGGGGGAATTGAGACAAAAGGGGTGTTACGGACCGGGTTGCCTTTCAAGCCATTTCAGGAAGAATGAACGAGCTGCATTTTGAAAGAATGCAGCTTGCTTTTAGTGGGTAAGAATTCGGATATCGTCACAGAAAAACTGGTTTTTTGTTGAGTGATGATAGTAGGTAATGTTTTAATTACGAAAATTCGGCTTAATAGATAATGAAATAGTTCGTTTACATAATTTTTCATTTCCCAGGATATAATAAAATTGTTCGCGATTTTGCCGAATTTCAGATAAAAATATATTGACTACATTTTTAAGTGCTGATATAATTTATTATTTTGTTTGCGTATATTTGTGAATTGTGATATACTTAACTTAGTGAGGTGGACCGAAAATGCCAAAAACTCTAGCTGATATTAAAACTGCACTTGATTCAAACCTAGGTAAAAGATTGCTCTTAAAAGCAAACGGTGGAAGAAGAAAGACTGTAGAACGATTCGGAACTTTGGCGGAAACTTATCCGGCTGTTTTTGTAATTGAGCTCGACCAAGATGAAAATGCGTTTGAAAGAGTATCTTACAGCTATGCGGATGTTTTAACGGAAACCGTAGAACTAACATTTTTAAACAAACAACAAGAGATGTAACTTAGACGAGGCAGCGAACAACTTTGTTTGCTGCTTTTTGTTTTGTATAGAATACCTGTGAGCTCCAATAAAGGCTTAAAAAGGATGTAATGAAATAGCGTATGATGCAAACACTAGGCATGTGACGGCATGTGAAAGGGGTTGCTTCGCTTGAGCAGGAAAAAAGGGATTATGTCAAATGATCTTAAAGAGGAATTGGCTAAAGAACTTGGATTTTACGATGTTGTCCAGAAAGAAGGCTGGGGAGGAATCCGGGCCAGGGACGCAGGTAACATGGTAAAACTTGCTATCGAAAAAGCACAACGTCAATTGGTGAACAAAGAGTAAGATCAAACACTTAATTGAATCATGCCGTCATGTCGAAAGAAGCTGGACTCTTTATACAATGTATAGCTCCATTCATTTTTGCTTACATTGTAGTTAAGGAGTCTGGTTTTTTTATGTATCGGTGAATGCTTATGGATATGTAGCAAGTCTTTTGGGTTGCAGGAAGCAGCTGCTCTCCAATGTGCCTACATGTGTCTATTCTCCTCTAAGGGCCGGTCTTAGCTTCATTACATTGAAATTACGATGAAAAAACCTTTAGAATATAAACAAATATGATAGAATAGGACAAGAACTTTTAAGAACGTTAAAGTAGGTGGACATATTGAAGCTTATGGAAAAAGCCCCGGCTAAAATTAATTTGGCTTTGGATGTGCTTTTCAAACGGCCTGATGGGTATCATGAGGTGGAAATGATCATGACGACAGTCGACCTTGCCGATAGAATTGAACTAAAGGAAATAAAGGGAAATCATATTCAAATTCTATCCCATAATCGATTTGTTCCGGATGATCATCGGAATTTAGCTTATCAAGCTGCATTTATTCTAAAGGAACGTTTTGGAATCAAAAAAGGTGTTTCCATAACTATAGAGAAAAATATACCTGTAGCCGCAGGACTTGCTGGTGGAAGCAGTGATGCCGCAGCTACCTTGAGAGGCTTGAATAGACTGTGGAAGCTTGGTCTTTCCATGGATGAACTTGCGGAAATAGGAGCTGAAATTGGCTCTGACGTTTCATTTTGTGTATATGGAGGTACGGCATTGGCCAGGGGGCGCGGGGAAAAAATCACGCATCTTCCCGCACCGCCAAAATGCTGGGTCATCTTGGCCAAACCGACGATCGGCGTATCGACGGCAGATATATACAAAAGGCTCCAAACTTCAAAAATGGAGCATCCGGATGTACCTGGAATGATTTCGGCTATTATGGAAAACAATTATCACGATGTATGTGAAGGGTTGGGTAATGTTCTGGAACAAGTGACATTGCAGTTATACCCAGAGGTTGCGAACATTAAAGATCAAATGAAGACATTTGGAGCGGATTCGGTCTTGATGAGCGGAAGTGGTCCGACAGTTTTTGGTTTGGTGGAACATGATTCGCGCATGCAAAGAATTTATAATGGACTTCGCGGGTTTTGTGATCAAGTCTATGCGGTCCGTTTACTGGGTGATCGAAACAATCTTGAATAGAAACGTACATTAGTGGTATAGTTGCTATATAATATTCGGAATTCACAAAGGGGGTGTCTCAATGAAATTTCGTCGCAGCGAGAGGCTAGTCGATATGACCAATTATTTATTAGAACATCCAGGGGAACTTGTTTCGCTGACTTATTTTGCTGAAAGATATAGTTCGGCAAAATCCTCGATCAGTGAAGATTTGACAATCATCAAAGATACCTTCGAACAACGCGGGATAGGATCTTTAACAACCGTTCCAGGTGCGGCCGGTGGAGTGAAATATATTGTTTCCATCAAGGAAGAAGAAGCCAGTGCCTTCATTGACGGATTATGCGATACGATCGCTAGTCCAGAAAGGCTACTTCCTGGCGGTTATCTATATATGACAGACATATTAGGACATCCGCAAACCGTGAATAAGGTTGGAAGGATAATCGCTTCAATGTATGCCAAAAAAAACATCTCAGTCATCATGACAATGGCAACCAAAGGGATATCATTAGCATACGCCGTGGCAAATTATTTGAATGTTCCAGTTGTAATTGTAAGTAGGAATAATAAAGTAACGGAAGGTTCAACAGTGAGCATCAATTATGTTTCAGGCTCTTCAAAGAGGATTCAGACTATGGTACTCTCTAAGAGAAGCTTGGTTGAGGGTTCGAATGTATTAATTGTAGACGATTTCATGAAGGCTGGGGGTACCGTTAATGGTATGATCAGTCTATTGGATGAATTTAAGGCAACAGTTGCCGGAATAGCGGTGCTGGTCGAATCCGAACATACGGAAGAGTGCCTTGTCGAGGACTATGTTTCTTTAATCAAGTTGACGCAGGTGGTCGAAAGAGACAAGAAAATTAATGTAAGCCGTGGGAATTATTTTACGAAAAAGGAATAGGGGGAATCATTTAATGAAAACGATACATACTGATGAAGCACCGGCAGCGATCGGACCATATTCACAAGGCGTGATCGTGGATAAGTTATTTTTCAGTTCAGGACAGATCCCACTTACTGCTTCTGGTGAGATGGTGACTGGGGATGTAAAGGAACAAACACACCAGGTCTTTAAGAATCTCCAAGCCGTATTGAAAGAAGCTGGGGCTTCATTGGAAACTGTCATTAAGGCTACAGTATTCATTAAAAGTATGGATGATTTCGGTTCGATTAATGAAATATACGGAGAATATTTTTCTGCTCACAAACCTGCTCGCTCTTGTGTAGAGGTTGCTCGCCTTCCTAAAGATGCACTAGTGGAAATAGAAGTGGTAGCGCTCGTTAAATAAACGGGCGTTTTTTTTATTTTTTAGGAAATTCGTAATGGGTATTTTCCTGTAATATAAGGATGATTTTTAGTGTTTTTGAAAACTAGGCTGAATTTTCTAAAAAAATTACAGATAATAGAAGGAGTTCACGTTTTTTTGTTGAATATGTACTTTAAGTTTTAACAACAACAAAAAGGGATGGTGAGCTTAAATGGAAGTAACTGACGTAAGATTACGCCGTGTGAATACGGATGGTCGTATGAGAGCTATCGCATCAATTACACTGGATAATGAATTTGTGGTTCATGATATTCGTGTGATCGACGGAAACAATGGTTTATTTGTAGCAATGCCAAGTAAACGAACTCCAGATGGAGAATTCCGGGATATCGCTCATCCAATCAATTCCTCGACACGCGGGAAAATTCAAGAAGCTGTCTTGACAGAATATCATCGATTGGGAGAACTTGAAACTGAATTAGAGGAAGCTGGAGCAGGTGCTTCTTAAAATAACCTTACTTTTAAACTTTAAATTTATAATTTGTGCATCTAGAGCCTACTTCATAAGTAGTGCTCTTTTTTATTTATTCATAAACGGATAAGTATAGAACTTATTCGCTCATCATACGGAAATTCGCTTTAAGTATCTAAATTGTAAAATTAAGGGGATATCTTTAGAGTTTAAGTACCCATCCTTTTATTTTTTAAACCTTTTTGTCCATCCTGATATTGAAATTCCTGTAAGCGGGATTTGAGGATACCACTTACTCCATCAATCAAAAGAGCTGAAGATGAATTGAATCGTTAATCTGATTTCGGAATGGAAGTTAACAAAGGGTGCAGTACTTCCAGATGGCTTGTACATAGGTCTAACGCGATCATGGCGATGTTTTGGGATAATGGGGCTTGCTGGTGTTATGAAGGGGAGGAGACATGGTTACTGTATTATGTCGTTAATGAAAATGACATCGACCATGATTTAAAATAATGCTAAAAGGTCCATTAATAACTTTAGTGAGGCTGTCGGAAATCGAACTTTTTTTACCTAATTGGTTGACAATTATATGTACTTTTAATTGTTACCTTGAAAAGAATCACTATTTGAGATAATATTTTTAGTGGATAAAAAGGTGAAAATGGAGGCCTGTTATGAGTAATCGCTATGCAATAATATTGGCCGCTGGGCAAGGTACTAGGATGAAATCTAAGCTTTATAAGGTTTTGCACCCTGTTTGCGGGAAACCAATGGTACAACATGTTATCGATCAAGTCAATCAACTTCAAATAGAAGATATTGTTACAGTCATCGGCCATGGAGCTGAAAAAGTACAAGAACAACTTGGTGATTCATGCAAGTATGCCTTACAAGAACAGCAATTAGGTACGGCACATGCTGTAATGCAAGCGGAAAGCGTTTTATCCGTAAAAAGTGGAACGACTCTTGTTATTTGCGGTGATACGCCTCTGATTAAAGCGGAAACGATGAAAGAGCTTATAGCATTGCATGAGCAAAGTCAGGCGAAAGCAACAATCTTAACGGCATATGCAGATAACCCTGCTGGTTATGGAAGGGTCCTTCGCGGTGAAGGCGGTCTTGTAGAAAAAATCGTCGAGCATAAGGATGCCACTGATGAAGAAAGATATGTTAAGGAAATAAATACCGGTACATATTGCTTCGATAACCAAGCATTATTTAGCGCGCTGAAAAAAGTTTCAAATGAAAATGTCCAGGGAGAATATTACTTACCGGATGTTATTGAAATCTTAAAAGAGGAAGGCGAAGTGGTGACGGCCTTCCAATCAAGTGATTTCGAGGAGACATTGGGTGTAAATGACCGAGTGGCTTTATCGCAGGCGGAGCAAATTTTGCGGAAACGCATCAATGAAACGCATATGAGGAATGGTGTAACGATCATCGATCCGCTAACTACGTTCATTGAAGCGGACGTACAAATCGGACAGGATACAGTCATTAATCCTGGGTCATTCATTAAAGGAAAAAGTATTATCGGGCAGGATTGCTTGATTGGCCCGAATACGGAAATCAGTAATTGTGAAATTGGTGATGGAACGGAAGTCCTCCAATCGGTTGTACACGAAAGCAGTATTGGAAGTTTTGTTAAAATCGGTCCATTCGCACATGTTAGACCTCAATCAGATATTAAGGATTCCGTTAAGATCGGTAATTTTGTCGAAATTAAAAAGACCGTTTTTGGCGAAGGAAGCAAGGCCTCTCACTTGAGTTATATTGGAGATGCAGAGGTTGGGGAGAATGTTAATATAGGCTGCGGATCTATTACCGTGAATTACGACGGGAAAAATAAACATTTGACGAAGATTGAAGACAATGTCTTCATAGGCTGCAATTCTAATCTGGTTGCACCTGTGACGGTAGGAGAAGGGGCATATGTAGCTGCTGGGTCAACCATCACGCAAGATGTACCGCAGGAAGCCCTATCCGTTGCCCGGGCTCGTCAAGTTAACAAAGAAGATTATGTCAAGAATTTGAAATTTAATAAATAACCGACGGAGGTCATCATGTCAAATCAGTATTTAGATCCTAATTTAAAAGTATTCTCTTTAAATTCAAACTTCGATTTAGCTCAGGAAATTGCTGCTGCAATCGGTGTTGAACTTGGAAAATGTAGCGTAACAAGTTTCAGTGACGGTGAAGTTCAGATTAATATTGAAGAAAGTATTCGTGGCTGTGACGTTTACGTAATCCAATCAACAAGCCAACCAGTCAATGAAAATTTAATGGAACTTTTAATTATGATCGATGCTCTTAAACGTGCTTCAGCTAAAACGATCAATATTGTAATGCCATATTACGGTTATGCCCGACAAGATCGTAAAGCGCGTGCGCGTGAACCGATTACAGCTAAACTTGTCGCAAATCTTTTAGAAACGGCTGGTGCCCACCGTGTTATCACTTTAGATCTTCACGCACCACAAATTCAAGGTTTCTTCGATATTCTGATCGATCACCTTGTTGCTGTTCCGATTTTAGCTGATTTCTTCAAGGAAAAAGATTTAAGTGATATCGTCATCGTTTCCCCAGATCATGGTGGTGTAACACGTGCCCGTAAAATGGCAGATCGCCTAAAAGCACCGATTGCCATTATCGATAAGCGCCGTCCAAGACCGAACGTGGCTGAAGTCATGAACATTATTGGTAATATTGAAGGGAAGACAGCAATACTGATTGATGACATCATCGATACTGCAGGCACTATTACACTAGCGGCCAATGCCCTTGTGGAGAATGGTGCTAAAGCAGTGTATGCTTGTTGTACACACCCAGTCCTTTCAGGTCCTGCCATCGAAAGGATTCAAAATTCAACGATCAAGGAATTGGTCGTGACTAACTCGATTGCCCTATCTGAAGATAAGAAAATCGATAAAATTACTGGACTTTCTGTAGCACCTTTGATTGCAGAGGCGATTATTCGTGTGCATGAGGAACAATCAGTCAGCACATTATTCGATTGATAACAAAATTAATCAAAACACGGCGGGCCTTCGGGCTCGCCGTATTTTTGTTTGGAATTTTCGAAAAATATTAAATTCTTAGTTGACAGATATGAATACTAATAATAAAATGGCTATACAAATTCAATTCATATTCATGGAATGAAAACCTGTACTAACGCAAGTACATATTGGTTAACGCCGATCGGACTACCGAAGGCTCCTTTTCACTTACCATTGAACATTAGGCATCTTTTTGCCCTATTGTCCTATTGGTGAAGAAAAGGAGCCTTTTATTTTTATATAAATAGTTTAAGAAGGGTGTGCAGAATATGAAGAAAAAACGAAAAATATGGCTGCTGTCCATCTTCAGCATCATCATGCTGATAGTAAGTGCATGCGGGCAGGAAAAGAACAGTTCCACAAGTGCTGATGCAAAAGAATCGGATAAGACCATCCGAATCGGTTATCAAAAATTCGGGACATTAAATATTTTAAAATCAAAAGGGGAGCTGGAAACACATTTAAAGGAAGTGGGATATACAGTCGATTGGACTGAATTCCCTGCAGGACCTCAGCTGCTTGAAGCCTTGAATGTCGGCAGCATTGATTTTGGGCACACAGGGGAGGCACCGCCGATATTTGCACAAGCAGCCAATGCTCCGCTTGTCTATATTGCCAATCAGCCGGCAAACCCATCAGGAGAGGCTATAGTTGTACAAAAGGATTCACCCATTAAAAATGTGAAAGATTTAAAGGGAAAGAAGGTTGGCTTGAATAAAGGTTCCAATGTTCATTATTTATTGGTCAAAGCGTTAGAGGAAGCAGGTCTTACTCTTGATGACATTCAGCCCGTCTACTTGCCACCGGCTGATGCGAGGGCTGCTTTTGAAGGAAACCAAATCGATGCCTGGGTAATATGGGATCCATTTTTATCAGCGGCGGAATTGGAACTTGAAACGAAAACGATTCAGGATGGAGAAGGACTGGTGGCGAATCGGGAATTCTTTTTGGCAACTGATTCATTTGCCGAGAACGAAGAGGCTTTGAAGATTATCAAAGAAGAACTGATAAAAGTTGATAAATGGATTGAAGAAAACCCAAGGGACGTCGCTGAGTTTCTATCTCCGGAAATTGGAATGAGTGTGGAGGCATTGGAAAAAACATTAAATAGAAAAGAATATGGACTTGAGGAGATTTCCAATGGGGTTTTGGATGATCAACAAAAGATTGCCGATACGTTTTACAATCTTAAATTAATCCCAAGCAAGATTAATGTTCTGGATGCATCTGCAGATGTTAAAAAAAATTAAGGGGGAAATGAAAATGAAAGTATTTTGGTTTTTACCATCGCATGGGGAAAGTCGCTATTTAGGATCGACAAAGGGAGGGAGGGCAATCACGCTTCCTTATTTAAAACAAATAGCACAGGCGGTTGATCATTTGGGTTTTGAAGGGGCTTTGCTTCCGACGGGACGGTCTTGTGAGGATGCATGGGTAGTGGGCTCTTCACTGATTTCCGCAACGGAAAGAATGAAATTTCTAGTTGCGATTCGTCCAGGTTTAATGTCGCCAACCTTAGCTGCGCGTATGGCTTCAAGCTTCGACCGGTTGTCGAATGGCCGTCTTTTGATCAATGTGGTAACTGGGGGGGACCCAGTCGAATTGGCAGGTGATGGCGTGTTTCTGAATCATAAGGAACGCTATGAGCAAACAAATGAATTTCTCGATATCTGGAGAAAGGAAATGTCTGGTGAGAGTGTGGACTATGAAGGGGAGCACCTAAAGGTTGAAGGTGGGAATATTCTGTTGTCACCTGTACAAAAACCGTACCCACCGCTCTATTTCGGAGGTTCATCCGATCCAGCCATCGATATTTCGGGAAAGCATATTGATGTGTACTTGACTTGGGGTGAGCCGCCGGAGCAAGTGGCTGAAAAAATTGAAAAGGTACGTAAAAAAGCAGCAGAGTACGGACGTGAAGTCAGATTCGGCATTCGCATGCATGTCATTGTAAGGGAAACGGAAGAAGAAGCTTGGCAGGCAGCGGACGAACTCATTAAATATGTGGATGATGAAATGATTGAAAATTCACAAAAGATTTTTGAAAGGTTTGATTCAGTGGGCCAAAAGCGGATGTCGCAACTCCATAACGGAAACAGGGATTCGCTTGAAATCAGCCCTAACCTTTGGGCAGGAGTAGGTCTAGTGCGCGGGGGCGCCGGTACGGCACTGGTAGGGAGTGCAGAAAATGTTGCTGCCAGAATGAAGGAATATGAAGAAATCGGAATAGAATCCTTTGTTTTATCTGGATACCCTCATCTTGAAGAAGCATACAGAGTTGCGGAATTATTATTCCCTTTACTCCCTGTTGAACGGCTGGAAAGTCCTGTTTCAAAAGCTACGAGCCCATTTGGGGAAATACTGGCAAATGACCACTACCCTACAAAAGGAAGTGAAAATGAAGATGCAGAAAAAATTAAACAAAAAGTTCAATAGGTTCCAACTCATATCTTGGCTTGTGCCCATTCTCCTTTTGGTAACTTGGCAGCTGCTGTCTTTGTGGGGGATTTTGTCGGATCGGATATTGCCTGCCCCGACTGAAGTGTTTCAAGCAGGTGTCGCTTTATTGGAGACAGGTGAACTTATAGATTATATCGGCATCAGTGCCCAGCGTGCCTTCATCGGATTTTTAATAGGCGGGATCATTGGTTTTGTACTAGGTTTATTAAATGGATTATCATCCATTGCTGAAACCTTATTCGATACCTCGCTTCAGATGTTGCGTAACATTCCCCATTTAGCTTTAATACCGCTGGTGATTTTATGGTTTGGTATAGAAGAAGAAGCGAAAATTTTCCTTGTCGCTTTAGGGGTTCTTTTTCCTATCTATCTAAATACATTTCATGGAGTGAAATCGGTGGATAAGGGATTGATCGAAGCAGCGAGGGTTTATGGGTTAAGTGGTTTTTCTTTATTCTGGAATGTTATTCTCCCTGCCGCCTTTCCATCCATTTTGGTGGGTATCCGCTTCTCCCTTGGAATCATGTGGGTCACATTAATTGTCGCAGAAACAATATCCGCTAATTCCGGAATTGGATATATGGCTATGAATGCCCGGGAATTCATGAGGATGGATATTGTTGTTCTTAGTATTCTCTTATATGCCTTATTGGGGAAAATATCGGACGTTGCGGCCAAAATAATCGAAAAAAGATGCTTAAAGTGGCATCCATCATACCAATGAGGAGGTCATTAATATGAAAAATGGAAATTCGTTGGAGTTGCAGGGTGTAAGAAAGGATTTTGGGGAGTTTGAAGTATTAAAGGGGATGGACCTCACATTTAAAAAAGGGGAATTCGTAGCCATTGTCGGTAAGAGTGGATGCGGAAAGAGCACCTTGCTTCGTCTTGTGGCAGGACTGGAAAAGCCGACGGGCGGGCAGATACTGGTGAATGGAAAGCCATTGAAAGGATTAAATAAATCTTCACGTACGATGTTTCAGGATGGAAGGCTTTTTCCTTGGAAAAAAATCCTTGAAAACATTGGTATAGGCTTGAAAGGGGATTGGAAGCCAAATGCCATGGAATTACTGGAGCAAGTGGGCCTTGCAAATCGAGCAAGTGATTGGCCGTCCGTTTTATCCGGTGGGCAAAAGCAAAGGGTTGCATTAGCGAGGGCATTGGTGAACCAACCTGACATTCTCCTTTTGGATGAGCCGTTAGGGGCATTGGATGCTTTGACGAGAATTGGCATGCAAAGGCTCATTGAAGAACTATGGAGGAAAAGGGACTTTACTGCCTTGCTTGTTACACATGATGTTGAAGAAGCCGTAATGCTAGCCGACCGTGTCATATTAATCGAAGAAGGCAAAGTCGTCATGAATAAGGAAATCAATCTGCCTAGACCACGGAAAAAGGATAGTATTCAATATTCATCACTAGCAGCACAAATCCTTAACCGAGTGATGCAAGTTGAGGGAGAAATGGAAAAAAAGGCGGTTCACGCTTGAATTAGAGAAAAAAGATTTTGCGGCGAATACCTATGTTTACCATATGTTTATCCCCTTCTTGGTCCCTTCGGATTTTACCTTTCATGTTTAATGATTCGCCATTTAGGGAAATGTTAAATATAGAGAAACTTGCAATTCATATTCAGGAAGGCGGAGGATGTATGAGTAATATATTAGCTGCAAAAGAACGTACGGATTCAAAACACTCTAATTTAAGGAATTTGAGGGAAAGCGGCGAGATCCCTGCGATAGTATATGGCAATAAAAATGACAGTACGTCCATTTCAGTCAATAATATCGAGCTTCAAAAGACAATCAAGGAAATAGGCCGTAATGGAATCATTTCTTTGGAATTGGAGGGTGCGAGTTATAAAGTCATGCTCTCTGACTATCAAAAGGATCCAATAAAGAACTCCATTTATCATGCAGACTTTTTAATTGTAGATATGTCCGCTCAATTACAAGCGCAAGTTCGCATTAACCTTGTCGGTGTTTGTAAAGGCGTGAAAGACGGTGGGGTCCTTCAGCAGTCACTTCATGAAGTCACGGTTACGGCTAAACCTAATGACATTCCTGACTCCATCGATGTTGACGTTACCGAACTTCAGGTAGGGGATACAATCTACATATCCGATATCCAAACGAATAAACAAGTTACAATCGACAATGATGGTGAAGAAGTTGTTGCATCCGTTTTGGCTCCTCGTCAGGAAGAGGAAATCAGTACAGGTGAACAGCAGGATGGCGGTATCCCTCAAAATGAAGAAGGCAGGGAAACCAAGGCATCACCAGAGTCATGATGCCGGGATTAAACAAGTGAATCGTGATATAATAGGCGTAGCTCTTAACGAGTTACGTCTTTTCAATCTCTGGATGCATCAATTTAAACCGGACCATTTTTTGTAACGGATTCCTTTAATTAGGATTTTTCCTAATTAGTTCTCCTGTCGCTTGCAGGCCAGCTTGAAATTAGGGTACTATTTTTCTAAGACCAATGATCTTGGAAAAACTTCGTCCCAGCGTAACTCCCTAAATAACCGTAATGACGGAGTGTGAATCATGAAAATTATTGTAGGGTTAGGGAACCCAGGTAAACAGTATGAAAAAACCCGGCATAACGTCGGATTTGAAGTAATAGATGAGTTATCCAAAAGATGGTCGATTCCCCTTGATCAAGCAAAACATAAGGGAATATATGGTGCAGGAATGGTAAAGGGAGAAAAAGTTTTATTGCTTAAACCATTAACCTACATGAATTTGTCAGGAGAATCCATTTCGGCTGTCATGCATTTCTTTAAGGTGGATATCGCGGATGTGGTCATTATATATGATGACCTTGATTTGCCTCCAGGGAAGCTTCGCCTTCGTCAAAAAGGTAGTGCAGGAGGTCATAATGGGATAAAATCTTCAATTGCCCATTTGGGTACGCAAGAATTCAATCGAATCAGAATAGGCATTGGCCGCCCGATTGGCCGCATTCCGGTATCTGATTATGTATTGGGGCGTTTTTCGCCTGAAGAATGGGATCATGTCGGGGCAACGATCGAAAAAAGCGCAGCTTCTTGTGAAGCCTGGATGGAAAAGCCATTTATACAGGTCATGAACGAATATAACCAATAAGCAGAGAGTAGATATAAGTAAAGAATAATACTTCCTGTTTCGCTGAATAAAACCCCTCTACTTTTGTACATACTAACACTATTACTAAAATAGGGGGTTACCAAATGGCTCTCCATTATCGATGCCGACATTGCGGAACTAAGCTGGGCTCAATCGAGGCACACTCACTGAGTACGGAGCAGTTAGGTTTTAATCAACTTACCGATGAAGAGCGACAAGAGATGATCGTTTATGATTCTGAAGGGGATATGCATGTAAGGGCGATATGTGAAGATTGCCATGAATCGCTGCAAAGAAACCCTGATTTATATGAAAACGATTATATTATTCATTAGCGGGAGAGGGCTTTGGACAAAATCCAAAGCATTTTTCCGTTTGTCTGGAATGCCAGGGCACATAAAATTGCCGTTAATAAAGAGGACGCTTGGTGAAATGGCCAAGTTCAAATAAAAGGTTTCAAATGGTTTTTCGCACGTTATAGAGAGGGGGGAAAGAAAATGAATGGATTGCAGAACTTGTTCTCCAAACAAGATGATGTTCATTCGTTAATAGCCGGCATCGATGAAGGACTTAAGGAGCAGATCGTCTCTGGTCTGACAGGTTCCTCGAGATCACTATTGCTGGCTTCCGTATATGAAAAGACGAATAGGCCTATTTTATTAGTTACCCATAATTTATTGCAAGCACAAAAATTCCATGAGGACTTATCCAGTTTCATTCCCGAGGAAGAATTATATATATATCCAGCCAATGAATTGATTGCGGCTGATTTGAGTGTTGCCAGCCCGGAATTAAGGGCCCAACGTGTAGAGGCATTGAACTTTTGGGCGGAGGGAAAGAAAGGGATTGTCATTGCGCCAATTCCCGGGGTGCGTCGTGTGCTTCCTCCAAAGGATATTTGGAAGAGGCATCAGCTTATCTTTAATTTAGGGGAAGACATCGAGCTTGAACCAACGCTTAATAAATTCATTGCCATGGGTTATAACCGGTCTGAAATGGTTGCTTCTCCAGGTGAATTCAGTATCAGGGGCGGTATAATCGATATTTATCCGATCACCGAACCTAATCCAATACGAATTGAATTATTCGATACCGAAATAGATTCAATAAGGACCTTTTCAAGCGAAGATCAGCGATCCATAGAGAAACTCAAGAAAGTGACGATTGGTCCCGTCAGTGAGGCTTTGCTAGAGACGGAGCATATCGAAAGAATCATAACAAGGCTCGAGAGCGGATTAAGTAAAAGCTTGAAGAAACTTAAAGACGAGAAAACCAAGGAACAGCTGGTTCAAACGATCAGTTATGAACTTGAACAGCTGAAAATGGGGAATATACCCGACAAAATCTTTAAATACTTAAGTTTAGCGTATGAAGATCCAGCTAGTTTAATAGATTATTTACCGGTAAATGGTTTGGTTTTCTTGGATGAAATCAGTAGAATCCAGGAAATCAATGATTCTTTGGAAAAAGAAGAGGCTGGGTGGTACACGGATCTTTTAAGTCAGGGACAAATTATCCATGACATTAAATTAGCCCATCCCATGCAGGAATTAATAATGAAATCCAGCAGGCCGTTTGTATACCTTTCATTGTTTTTACGGCATGTACCGCATACGAATCCTCAGAATATCCTGAATTTTGCCAGTAAACAAATGCAAAATTTCCATGGACAGATGAATGTATTCAAAGCTGAACTGGAACGTTGGAGAAAAGGGAAATATACAGTCGTCATACTTGGACAGGATGAAGAACGGGTAAAAAAGCTGCATGCGGTTTTAGCCGATTATGATATAGAGGCCGCAGAACTGTTTAATGCGGACAGCATTCTTCCAGGTAAAGTACAGATTTTACGCGGCAGTCTAAATAGCGGCTTTGAATTACCTATGCAAAAATTCAGTATCATTACGGAAACGGAATTGTTTAATAAGAAGTCAAAGAAATCAATACGGAGACAAAAACTATCGAATGCGGAGCGAATCAAGAGTTATTCCGAACTGAAGATCGGTGACTATGTCGTTCATGTTAACCACGGTATCGGTAAATACTTGGGCATTGAAACTCTTACGATAAATGGGGTCCATAAAGATTACCTGAATATTCGTTATCAAGCGGATGACAAATTGTATGTTCCTGTCGACCAAATTGATCTTGTCCAAAAATATGTCGGTTCTGAAGGGAAAGAACCGAAGCTTTATAAGCTAGGCGGAACGGAATGGAAACGTGTCAAAAGTAAGGTTCAATCATCCGTTGAGAACATTGCCGATGATTTAATCAAGTTATACGCAGAAAGGGAAGCGGCAAAGGGCTATGCCTTTTCACCTGATGGTGATATGCAGAGAGAATTCGAAACATCATTCGCTTATAACGAAACGGAAGATCAATTACGTTCCATAGTCGAAATCAAAAAGGATATGGAACGTGAACGGCCAATGGATCGTTTATTATGCGGCGATGTTGGATATGGGAAGACAGAGGTGGCGATCCGGGCCGCTTTTAAAGCCATAATGGATGGCAAGCAGGTAGCATTTCTTGTTCCGACCACAATCCTCGCCCAGCAGCATTATGAAACATTAAGGGAGCGTTTTCAGGATTATCCCATTTCGATTGGTCATATGAGCCGTTTCCGGACTAAAAAACAGCAAACGGAGACGATAAAAGGATTGAAGGCCGGCACGGTGGATATTGTGGTTGGCACACATAGGATTTTATCCAAAGATATCGTGTACCGCGATTTGGGATTGCTTATCATTGATGAAGAACAGCGCTTTGGCGTTACACATAAGGAAAAGATTAAACGGTTAAAAACTAATGTGGATGTACTGACTTTGACTGCGACGCCGATTCCGAGGACCCTTCATATGTCCATGTTGGGCGTGAGGGACCTGTCCGTAATCGAAACTCCGCCTGAAAACAGGTTCCCGATCCAAACTTATGTCATGGAGTATAATGGCTCGTTGGTAACGGAGGCCATAGAACGGGAATTGGCCAGGGGGGGTCAGGTTTATTTCCTTTACAATCGGGTAGAGGATATAGCAAGAAAAGCAGAAGAAATTTCCATGCTGGTGCCCGATGCCCGTGTCACCTATGCTCATGGGCAAATGACAGAGCAAGAACTGGAGGCCGTCATGTTCGGCTTTTTAGAAGGCGAATATGATGTTTTGGTAAGTACAACCATTATAGAGACGGGTGTTGATATCCCGAATGTCAATACGCTTATAGTGAATGAAGCGGATAGAATGGGACTTTCACAGCTCTATCAGCTGCGTGGCCGTGTAGGGCGATCCAACCGGGTGGCATATGCATTCTTCACTTATAGGAAAGATAAAGTGTTGACGGAAGTGGCAGAAAAACGTCTTCAATCCATTAAGGAATTTACAGAATTGGGTTCAGGGTTCAAAATCGCAATGCGTGATTTATCCATCAGGGGAGCTGGAAACATTCTAGGGGCTCAACAACATGGCTTCATCGATTCAGTTGGTTTTGATCTGTATTCACAAATGTTGAAAGAAGCTGTAGATGCGAAACGTAATGACCAACCAGCCGAAGAAAAGAACACCCTGGAAATTGACGTTGAAGTGGATGCTTACATCCCTGATGCCTACATAATGGATGGACATCAGAAAATAGAAATGTATAAAAGGTTCAGAGGGATTGCTTCGCTTGAAGAAGTGGAAGAATTACAGGATGAAATGATCGATCGTTTCGGAGAATATCCAGAAGAAGTTTCCTATTTATTCATGATTGCCGAAATGAAGGTATATGCTGAAAAGGCCGGAATTGAAAGCATTAAACAATTAAAGCAGGAAATCAGCATTCTCCTTAGGGAAAAGGTCAGCAGCGATGTGGATGGACAAAAGGTGTTCGAGCTGGGATCGAAGTATGGCCGTATGGTTGGCTTTGGCATGGACGGCAATCGAATGAAGCTGGTCCTGCACATAAAAGGTGTAGAACAAAGCAAATGGCTTAATATCTTATTTGAGATGGCCAAGGGTTTACAGTATGTAAAAAAAGAGACGCAAGCCACTAAAAACTAAAATTGAATGATTGTCCTCTTGAGAATTTTTTTTAGGTACCATGGTAAAAAAATGCAACAAAAAGAAAAATTTTTTCAAAGTGCATAGAACTTACCATTAGAAAAATACTAAGTACAATAGCTGGTGATGATTTTGCTACAAAATGAGGATTTATCAAATCAATTAGATGAAAGTGAGGCAACATTAGATGAAAGCAACTGGTATCGTTCGCCGAATTGATGATTTAGGAAGAGTCGTCATCCCGAAAGAAATCCGCAGGACCCTCCGTATTCGTGAAGGAGATCCACTGGAAATATTTGTGGATAGAGATGGAGAAGTCATCCTAAAGAAATACTCACCTATCAGTGAATTAGGCGATTTTGCAAGGGAATATGCAGAAGCACTTTATGATAGCCTTGGAAACCCAGTTATGATTTGTGACAGGGATACTTACATTGCAGTTGCAGGCGGCTCCAAAAAAGAATACTTAAATAAAAGCGTTAGTGAACTAGTGGAAAAAATCATGGAAGAAAGAAATCCTGTTTTGGAGTCTCCAAACGGACAAATTTCATTCGTTGATTCCAATGATGAAGAGGTCCAATCTTATACTGCAGCTCCGATCATTGCGAGTGGCGACCCGATTGGTGCCGTCTTGATTTTCTCTAAAGATAGTACCATTGGTGAAGTGGAACAGAAATCGGTTGAAACAGCAGCAAGTTTCCTAGCTAGACAAATGGAACAGTAACCTTGGACATGCCATTATAATTTTTAAGGTGGAAAGGGCAGCAATCGCGCTGTCCTTTTTGCTCTTTCTAAAAGGCTAACCGGATGGGGGCAGACATAAAGAGGCGGAGAATATTCTTCGAGGTGAATATGGAAGCTAATTAACAGTATGGCAGGAATTGAAAAACAACCATTGGAATTATGCTATAATAACTACCACATATGAGTGAAAAGGGGAAAAAGAATGGCTGAAAAGCCTTATAAAACTTCAAATGAACTTTTTCGAGGTGCGCTGATTTTGAGCGCAGCAGCGATTATCGTAAAAGTATTGAGCGCGGCCTATCGCATACCATATCAGAACATTGCGGGTGACATCGGGTTTTATATCTATCAACAGGTTTATCCATTCTACGGTGTTGCCTTTACATTATCAACACTCGGCTTTCCGGTTGTCATATCCAAACTTATTGCAGAACGGGAATCTTCCAAAAATAACTTTGCGGTCAAGGACATTTTAGTGACTTCATTCGTCGTCTTAAGTTCGATAGGAGTCATGATGTTTGCTGCACTATTCCTTGGAGCTGATTTGATTGCAGGATGGATGAAGGATCCGCATTTAGCCGGTTTGCTGAGAATCGTTGCCTATTCCTATCTATTAATGCCGATTTCATCTGTTTTAAGAGGCTATTTTCAAGGAATAAACGACATGCTGCCGACTGCAAGTTCGCAGGTCGCTGAACAATGCATCCGTGTGTTGACGATACTGGTTCTTTCCACAATTTTCGTGTACCAGGGCTACTCTCCTTATGTGGTCGGCGAGGGGGCAGTCCTCGGTTCGATAACCGGCGGCATAACTGGCCTGGTCCTGCTTATTGCTTTCGTTATTTTAAGAGAAGAATGGAAGCTTTTTTTACGAATGAGAATCAAACCGGTACATTTCATCAAAATTTCCAAAGCCCTGATTTTCCAAGGGTTGGCCTTTTGCATAACTGGCTTGATCCTTATCTTGTTTCAGTTTGTCGATTCACTGCACCTGTATTCCCTATTGAGGGAAACGGGAATGGGGGAAAAGGAAGCCAAGGAATGGAAAGGGGTATATGATCGAGGACAGCCGTTGCTTCAGCTAGGTACAGTCGTGGCTAATTCTTTTGCATTGGCGCTTGTACCTATAATATCCGGATTCGTTCAGAGGAAAAGTGAGCATGAATTATTGAATAAGATCAAATTGGCGCTTCGTGTAAGTGCGACGATAGGACTCGCTGCCGCGATTGGCCTGGTGGTGACGATGAAGCCTGTCAATCATATGCTGTTCATGGACACCAAAGGGACGATTACTTTAGCAATTTTCTCTTTATCGATTTTATTCACATCCGTCATAATGGCAGAAGCAGCAGTGATTCAAAGTTTAGGCTATTCGTTCATACCGGTGATCATTACGCTTGTGGGGGTGGGCAGCAAGTGGGCTTTGAATCTTGTTCTAGTGCCCCATTACAAGATCGCGGGAGCAGCCTTGGCAACAGTGCTTGCTTTCATGCTCATGACTGTATTATTTTATGTGGTATTGAGAGTACATATTAAAAAGACATTAATTGAAAAGAAGCACGTGATAATAATCTTGAAGAGTACGGTTTACATGGGTACGGCGGTTGTTTTATTCAATGGCTTATTCGAATTGATGTCCTCAGGCGATAGCCGGTTGTTAGCTACGATCCAAGCTTTGATCGGTGTAGGAATCGGTGCAGCCGTTTTTGTGATGACCGCCCTACGTGCAGGCTTATTTAGTGAAGAAGAACTTTCACTAATACCTGCAGGTTCAAAGCTTAAACGATTTATAATAACGAATAGGAGTATACGAAATCATGAATGAGATTACGATAATAGGCCTTGGTGCAGGCGATTTAGATCAGCTTCCTCTAGGGATTTATAAAAAATTGATACAAACAGAACAATGTTTCGTTAGAACGATTGATCATCCGGTAATCGGGGATTTGAAAAGGGAAGGAATAAATTTCACGGCGTTTGACGGGATATATGAAAAGCACGACCAATTTGAAGCTGTATATGAAGAAATTGCCGGAACATTATTACAAGAGGCTTCGAACCGTTCCGTTCTATACGCAGTTCCGGGGCATCCCATGGTTGCGGAAAAAACGGTGCAGCTTTTGCTCGAAAAGGGTCCGGCTCTTGGAATAGCCATTAAGCTGGAAGGCGGGCAAAGTTTCCTTGATCCCTTGTTTCAGGCTGTTAGAATCGACCCGATTGAAGGGTTTCAGCTATTGGATGGAACAGATCTTTCACCAGATGATTTGCACATTACCCAGCATATGATAATCGGACAGGTATATGACGCATTCAGTGCATCCAATGTGAAGCTGACCTTAATGGAAAAGCTACCGGATGACTACGAGGTATATATCGTTACAGCGGCAGGAAGCAGTCAGGAAAAAGTGACAAAATGTGCTCTCTTCGAACTCGACCGTCAGATGGAGTTAAGTAACTTGACGAGTGTTTATGTCCCTCCTGTTAGCGAAGAAGCTTTACGATATAGGGAGTTTTCTAAGCTGCGGCAGGTCATTGCAGAACTTAGAGGTCCTGACGGATGTCCTTGGGATAAGAAACAAACTCATGAAAGCTTGAAGAAATATCTAATAGAAGAGGCATATGAGCTGATTGATTCCATCGATGAAGAGGACGATGAGGGCATGATTGGTGAACTTGGGGATGTGCTGCTTCAGGTGATGCTTCATTCACAAATCGGTGAAGATGAGGGGATGTTCACGATAGATGATGTGATTGAAGGCATTACGGCAAAAATGATTCGACGCCACCCTCATGTATTTGGAGATGTTGAAGTGAACGGCGAGGAAGATGTATTAGTGAACTGGCAGAAAATCAAAGAAGATGAAAAAGGGAGCGAAACAAAAGCACCGCAATCCATACTGGATGGTATTGAGAAATCGCTGCCAAACTTACTTCGGGCCGAAGAGTATCAAAAAAGGGCTGCCAAGGTTGGATTTGATTGGGATGAGGTTTCCGAAGCCTGGAAAAAGGTAAGGGAAGAAGTGCAGGAATTGGAAGAGGAAATATTAAGCCCGAACAGGGATGTCGAAAGAATAAAATCAGAGCTGGGCGACCTCTTTTTTGCGCTTGTCAACATTTCACGTTATTATGACATACAAGCGGAAGAAGCCGTCTACAAAGCAAACCAGAAATTCCACCAGCGTTTTACATATATAGAAGAGTGCATTCAAAGGGCAAACAAAAAATTTGAGGATTATACATTGGAAGAACTGGATTCATATTGGGATGAAGCAAAAGCTAAAGGACTTTAATTAAGGGAGAGATTTGAATGTCGATGAGATTGGATAAATTCCTAAAAGTTTCAAGGTTGATCAAGCGCCGTACACTTGCGAAGGAGGTTGCGGATAAAGGGAGAATCACGATTAACGGACAACAGGCCAAAGCAAGTTCGAATGTGAAAGATGGCGATGAGTTGACTGTAAGGTTCGGTCAAAAGCTTGTTACGGTCCGTGTCGATAAAATTCAAGAAACGACGAAAAAAGAAGCGGCTGCAGATATGTATACCATCGTAAAGGAAGAAAAGCTAGCGGAGGAGTAAGGACAGGCTTGGTTCTAATTCCACTCTTACGGACATACACTTGTACAAAATCCGTGGTACTGTGAGGGATGAAAAAATGAGCCAATATATTGATCCGAATGCTGGTTACACAAAAGGAACGACCCAAGAGCATGATGTAACGATGAAAGGCCGCCGTTTACTTGATATTACCGGTGTCAAACAAGTTGAAAGTTTCGATAATGAAGAATTTCTGCTCGAAACGTCAATGGGTTTCTTATCTATCCGGGGCCAAAACTTGCAAATGAAGAATTTAGACGTTGATAAAGGCATCGTTTCCATTAAGGGAAAGATTTTCGACCTTGTTTATTTAGATGAGCAATCAGGGGAGAAAGCTAAAGGCTTCTTTGGCAAATTGTTCAAATGACCTTAACGATCCAATTTTATACGTTGCTTGCGATGATAGGCATGGGCAGTGGCTTTGGAGCTGCCCTGGATACGTATAGCCGGTTCCTGAATCGTTCAGAAAGGAAAAGGTGGATTGTATTCATCCATGACTTCCTTTTCTGGATCATTCAGGGTCTCCTTATTTTTTATGTTTTGTTTTTAGTGAATGAGGGAGAGTTTCGCCTCTATTTATTTTTGGCCTTATTATGCGGTTTTTCAGCATATCAAGCACTTTTCAAAGGTTTCTATCAACGTTTATTAGAGTTTTTGATCATACTTGTGATAAAGTTGGCGAGATTTATAGCGAATTCGGTTCACATGCTGATATTTCTACCGATAAAATGGGTATTAGTATCTGTATTGGCCATCATCATCGGGATAGGTAAGTTCGTTTTGGTATTATTAAAATGGGCGGGGAAAATACTTCTCTTTATTTTGACTATATTCTGGAGACCATTAAAATGGATTCTGACTTATATATGGAATTTATTGCCGGTTTTTGTTACGAAAAACGTCGGGAAGTTTTATAATAAAGGAAAAGGGATTTTATTGAAAATAAAGAATTCTATATTTAGAACGCTAAATGGATGGAGAAATAAAAAGAAATGAGGAGCGATAAAAAATGAGTAGCCTGCGTAAAAGGAAAGTGGCAAAAATGGAAAATTCCTACGTCGCTCAACAAGAGAAAAAAGTACAAACCGTAGAAAAAAAGAAGCGTGGTCTAATGCGTAGATTAACCCTTTACTCAGTTTTCGCCGCTGTCTTTTTGATTTTTGCCGTTTCCACCCTCATAACGCAAAATGTTGCACTGGATGAGAAAGTTAAACAAAAGGAAGAATTGAAGGGAAAGTTAGCTGAATTGAAAAAAGACGAGACCCTTCTTAAAGAAGAAATCGTAAAGCTTAATGACGACGACTATATAGCAAAAATAGCCAGACGGGATTATTTCTTATCTGAAAAAGGTGAAATCATTTTTACCCTTCCAAAAGGGAAGGAAGATAGTGACTAATATTGACACTGTTTTTTTACTTTCGTTATAATATAGTGTGAAGAGATTTTTTTAACATTTCTAAGGAGGAACATTTTTTTTATGTCAATCGAAGTAGGCAGCAAGTTACAAGGTAAAGTAACAGGCATAACTAATTTTGGTGCATTTGTAGAGCTACCTCAAGGTTCAACCGGTCTGGTCCATATCAGTGAAGTGGCTGATAACTATGTCAAGGATATCAATGATCATTTAAAAGTGGGCGATACAGTTGAGGTGAAAGTCATCAACGTTAAAGATGGCAAGATTGGCTTGTCCATAAAAAAAGCGATAGACCGTCCTGAAGTTGAGCAAAAACCTGCATACACACCACGTCCGCGCCAAGGAAGAGGGAATGACAGCCGTTCCAAAGACTTCCGCTCGAAAGGTAATGGTTTCCAACCTAAAGAAAACTTTGAGCAAAAAATGGCTAAATTCTTAAAAGATAGCGAAGACCGCTTAACGACCCTTAAACGTAGCACCGAAACGAAACGGGGAGGTCGAGGAGGAAGACGCGGATAAAACTGCTGCTGAAAATAATAGTTTAGCAACTTTTCCTGTGAAATTATTCATAGTGTAGATAAAGGCAAGCTTGCTGGCTTGTCTTCTTTTAATTATCAACGACATAAAAAAAGCGCCTCTGTACACTTACCGATATAAGTGTGCAGAGGCGCTTTTGATATATGATGACCCGTACGGGATTCGAACCCGTGTTACCGCCGTGAAAGGGCGGTGTCTTAACCGCTTGACCAACGGGCCGTGATTTTCATGAGAAAGATAGCGGCAGAGGGGATCGAACCCCCGACCTCACGGGTATGAACCGTACGCTCTAGCCAGCTGAGCTACGCCGCCATAATGGTAAGTGCTACTGAAGCACAAGTTATATCTTACAGTCGTGAAGAAAAAATGTCAACAAAAAAAATAAAGTTTGTCGGTTTCCATTTCCTGATTATTTATTCGTGTTATTTTCCGCAAAAATAACCTAAAAACTTTGCTTTTCTTCAAAAAAAAAAGAACACCTGTTTTCGTATTGAAAAAAAAGGTACAAAAACCTGTATACAAATGATTGTTCAAGAAGAATTTCGTCGAACGTTTTTCTTATCCGCTTATAAAATTCTGACAAAAAAATAGACAAGCCCTCTATATAATAAAAACCACTAATACGAATGGGGTGTTGAAATGGAAAAAGTAGAAAGACCTATGATGGAACCTCTTGGAGATGTTCAATTAAAAGAAGCGAAGGAAGGGGCCATCAATTGGATCCAACAACTGCAAATGAAGTCGGAAGACATATTCATAAAAAAAGGTATCTCTTTAGCAATTATCGGTTTTTTATTAGGACGGGCTTTGATTCTTTCGCAGCTTGCACCATTTGGACTTCCGTTTTTCGCAGCCGTTTTCCTCATGAGGCGTGATAGGGCTCCACTGGCTTTATTCGGATTGATTGCAGGTGGGCTGACCGTTCACTATTCGAATAGTTTAGTCATCTTTGCATCGGCGTTCCTGCTCCTGTTATTTCATAAGATCAAGAGGCCCGCCGTGGAAGGACAATTCAAGACAATGTCGATGTACGTCTTTGCTTCACTATTCCTGGTCAACCTGGCCGAGCAATATCTGGTATTTCGAACGATTCAGCTGTACGACTTGATGATGATAGGGGTAGAGGCGGGACTCGCAATGATTTTAACCTTAATCTTCATACAATCAATCCCGATGCTGACCATTCGGACAAAGTCCCAATCATTAAAGACGGAGGAAATCGTCAGCATCATCATCCTGCTGGCTTCGGTGATGACCGGAACCATCGGCTGGATGATATACGATTTATCACTCGACCATATATTCTCGCGATACCTGGTCCTCCTCTTCGGGCTGGCGGGAGGGGCCGCCATAGGCTCCACTGTAGGTGTAGTTACTGGATTGATATTCAGCTTGGCAAGTATTGCAAGTCTTTATCAAATGAGCCTTCTCGCATTTTCAGGGCTTCTGGGAGGTTTGTTGAAGGAGGGAAGGAAGATAGGGGTTGCTAGCGGCCTCTTGATTGCTACATTACTGATAGGTTTATATGGTGAGGGCACCAATAATATTATGGTGACCCTTTATGAATCACTTATAGCTGTAGCCCTATTTATATTGACACCGTCATCCATAATCAACAAAATAGCGAAACATATACCGGGAACAGTCGAGAATTCTGATGAACAACAGCAGTATGCCCGAAAAGTGAGGGATGTCACCGCTCAAAGGGTGGAGCAATTCTCACATGTATTTGAGGCGCTCTCAAATAGCTTTTCCCAAGTGGATGAAAGGGGGAGATTGGAGGAAGATGAGAAAGAATTCGACTACTTCTTAAGTAATGTAACGGAAAAGACGTGCCAGCTTTGTTTTAAGAAGGAACAATGCTGGTCCAAGAACTTTAATACAACCTATGACGGCATGCAGGAAATTATGCTTCAATTAAGTGAAAATAATGGTCAGCTCCCCCAAAAAACGTCGAAAGAATGGGGGAAATATTGTAGCCGCGGGCCTCAGGTCATTGGGGCGATAGCACAGGAACTTACTTATTTTGAAGCTAACCAAAAATTAAAAAGGCAGGTGAAGGAAAGTCGGAAACTAGTGGCGGATCAACTGCGGGGCGTTTCGGCAGTAATGGATGATTTTGCGAAAGAAATTCAAAGGGAAAGGAAGAATCATCATGTACATGAAGAATCCATTTTGGAAGCCATCCAGGATTTTGGCCTGCACATAGGTCATGTTGAAATATACAGTCTAGAACAAGGAAATGTTGATATAGAGATGAGTGTCCCATACTGCCAGGGCAGAGGGGAATGTGAAAAGTTGATTGCACCCATGCTTTCTGACATTTTAGGTGAAACGATAGTCGTTCATTCAGAAGAGTGTGCAACATATCCAAACGGGCAATGTGAGGTGATATTTAGGTCAGCAAAAAAATTCACGGTCGAAACGGGTGTGGCTCATGCTGCCAAGGGGGGAGGGCTTGTATCAGGAGATAGTTATACGACCATGGAAATTGGCTGCGGCAAATTTGCGATAGCCATCAGTGATGGAATGGGAAATGGGGAAAGGGCCCATTTTGAAAGTACAGAGACATTGAAGCTGCTACAAAAATTTTTACAATCGGGAATAGAAGAAAAAATAGCCATTAAATCCGTAAACTCCGTATTATCTCTACGCACTACCGATGAAATATTTTCGACTCTTGATTTGGCAATGATTGATCTTCAGGACGCAAGGGCTAAGTTTTTAAAAATCTGTTCGATACCGAGTTTCATTAAAAGGGGGGATAGGATAATAAAAATTGAATCAAGTAACCTTCCTATGGGAATCATCCAGGATTTCGATGTTGATGTTGTATCAGAAGAGCTGAAGGCAGGGGACATATTAATCATGATGAGCGATGGTGTGTTCGATGGCCCTTCACATGTCGAAAATATCGAGTTCTGGCTTAAACGAAAAATCAAGGAAATGGAAACAGACGATCCACAGGAAATCTCTGATTTAATATTGGAAGAGGTCATCCGAACAAAAGGGATCATAGATGATGACATGACAGTGGTTACATCGAAAATTAAGCATAACACACCGAAATGGGCATCCATTCCCGTTTCTCCAAAACGTAAAAAGGCCCAGTAGGGGCCGTTTATATAAATAATATAAATAAAATAAATAAAACCAAAATGAGGTGGAGAAATGGAAGACGGATAAAAGGTAAAGGGTTGAACTCTTTTCAATCACTTCACTCCATGATGTGACTTGATGCGATGTCCTTGGCGTATAATTTCCCCTTTTTTAGTCAATTATGGTAACAAATTGATAGGAAGGGAGAGCAAAACATGAAAGCAGGAACATTAAGACAGATTTTGCTTATAACCGACGGATGTTCAAATCATGGTGAAGAACCGTCTGCCATGGCTGAATTAGCAAGGGAGCAAGGCATAACCATCAATGTCATAGGTGTCATGGAAAATGATGTGATAGATGAAAAAGGGCTTAAGGAAATTGAGAAGATTGCTGGTTCTGGAGGTGGCGTAAGTCAAATAGTCTATGCTCAGCAGTTGTCCCAAACCGTCCAAATGGTGACTCAAAAGGCAATGACTCAAACTATACAGGGAGTTATCAATCGTGAACTTCAACAAATACTTGGAGATTCAAAAACGATGGAGGATCTTCCGCCTGATAAACGAGGAGAAGTGATGGAGGTGGTCGATGAGCTTGGGGAAACAAGCAAGCTCGAAGTACTGATTCTTGTTGATACAAGTGCAAGCATGAAACATAAACTGCCTACAGTAAAAGATTCCTTATTAGATCTTTCCCTTAGTATGAATGCAAGAATGGGTGACAGCCGTTTTTCCGTATTCGTATTTCCTGGGAAAAGAAATGACGTTGAAAAGTTGCTGGATTGGACCCCGAACCTTGAAGCCTTGACGGCAACTTTTCCTAAGCTTAGTACAGGGGGACTCACTCCGACAGGTCCGGCCATTCGTGAAGCTTTGACATATTTCAATAAAAAACGTTCATTGAGGGGATTGTTATCACATGATGATGAACAATACTTTGAGGAATCAATGTAAACTCCTGCCTGGCAGTTTGGTCACTGGAAAATGGAATAAAAATCAGTACAAAATAATTAAGGAATTGGGGTGTGGAGCGAACGGGATCGTCTATTTGGTTGAAAGCGGAAATCGTCATTATGCTTTAAAGCTCAGTGATAATGGGACGTCCATTATTTCGGAGATGAATATCCTAAAATCCTTTTCAAAGGTCCAGGGGTCTACCCTTGGGCCTTCCTTTTTGGAAGCGGATGATTTCATGAAAACAGGAAAGCAGCTCCCTTTTTATGTCATGGAATATATCCACGGACACGATTTTTTGCGTTTCATCGATAAAAAAGGGTCATCATGGATTGGAGTCTTAATGCTTCAGCTTTTAACAAGCTTGTCTGCCTTGCATACCAATGGATGGGTGTTCGGGGATTTAAAACCTGAGAATTTGATCGTGACTTCACCAGCCTATAAGGTACGGTGCGTGGATGTTGGCGGAACCACCTTAATCGGGCGATCTGTTAAAGAATTCACTGAGTTCTTTGACAGGGGTTACTGGGGACTTGGATCAAGAAAGGCCGATCCGCAATATGACTTGTTCGCTGTGGCGATGATTATAATCAATTCGGCCTATCCTGGACGTTTCCACAAGAAAGGGGAGGGGTATAGACAGCTTAACGACCTGATTAAGCAGAAAAAGGAATTGAACCCGTATAGGAAGATGCTAGATAAAGCACTCCACGGGCAGTATGATTCAGCCCTCCAAATGCGGGAGGATTTGGTCACGGTTCTAAGTAAGCAAAATCATTCGAAGAAAAAGGGCCAGACTCAGGCAGCGGCGGGTCAGCCGCAAACAATACAACCTGCAACGAGACAAGCAAGAAGGTCCCAAAACCGTTCAAAAAAGAAAAGTGGCGGATTTTTTGAAACTTTTTTGCTGGTTGCCATCATATCGATGCTCTATGTTCTATACATATATGAACAGTTGTTATGATATAGTTATTAGGTGAATGCCATGGAATAGTTGAAACCATTTCATGATTGAATCGTATAAAACTAATGCCTGTTCATAAAGAAGGAAGATTGTATGTTAAAGGAAAAAGTTCTGAGCACCATTTATAGAAACGAATTGATTAAGGAACACTCGAAGTTGCTAATAGGCGTTTCCGGAGGACCGGACTCATTGGTGCTTCTCCATATCCTTAAGGAAATTCAACCTCTTTTTCATTACGAGATGATCGTTGCAAGTGTTGACCATATGTTTCGAGGGGAAGAATCCTATGAGGATTACAAATATGTCGAGCATATTTGTGAACGGTGGGGCATTACATTCGAGGGGAAAAGGATCGATGTTCCTGCCCGGATGGAGCAGACGGGGGAAAGTTCACAAATAACGTCAAGAAAGTTGCGTTTTGCTTTCTATGAAGAAATGATGGATAAGCATCAAGCCTCCACGCTTGTCCTGGGGCATCATGGAGATGATCAAATAGAAACGATGCTCATGCGTTTAACAAGAGGGGCGACAGGTAAGGCAAGAGCAGGAATTCCTATAAAGAGACGGTTCCATACCGGGAATCTGATCAGGCCTTTTCTTGAGATCACGAAAAGCCAAATAATCGAATATGCGGGCCTTCATAATATTGAACCAAGGTTTGATCCGAGCAATGAAACGGGTGTCTATGCAAGAAATCGTTTTAGACATGAAATCCTTCCATTTTTAAAGAAAGAAAATAGAAAGGTTCATGAGCATTTTCAACGATTCAGTGAAGAGCTTTATGAAGATGAAGAGTTTTTTTTGAACATGGTTTCAAGCAAAATGTCCGAGGTTTGGATCCAACAGGATAAAGATCAAGCGGTTATTCAGATTGATAAGGTTCTCGCGATGCCTAAACCTTTACAAAGAAGGGCGATTCAACTAATATTAAACTATCTTTATTTGGAGAGACCTTCATCGCTTTCGGCATTACATATTGACCAACTTTTAGTTTTGTTTTTGAATCCTCAACCATCTGCAGAATTGCATCTTCCGGAGGGCCTTATTGCGGAAAAATCATATCAAATTTGCACTTTTAGATTTTTTCGGCAAAAAAGCCTTAAATATTCCCTTAATTTACAAATTCCCGGTGAGACTATTCTTCCGAATGGATATAAGATTAAAGCGCACTATATAAAAGAAGAAATTCCGGTACTTAGAGGAAATCATTCTTTTATTCTTCCCGAATCAGCTGTTCAGTTTCCTCTTACAGTCCGAACCAGGAATGAAGGCGAACGGATGGCCGTCAAGGGATTGGGTGGAACTAAAAAGTTAAAGGATATTTTTATCAATGAAAAGATCCCGATGCTAGAAAGAAATGTGTGGCCGGTCATCATCGATCAAACGGGAACGGCCATTTGGCTACCTGGTTTAAAGAAATCGAATATTGAGCCGGATATAATTTCTGATGAAAAATCTTTAATCTACTTAGAATATAAAAAAGCTTAATTCTTCTTGGGGGGCAATTAATTACAATGACCATGCAAAACGACATTGAAAAGGTTTTAATATCGGAGGAAGAACTTCAAAAAAAAATCAGGGAATTGGGTGCGCAGCTTGAAGCTGATTACCAAGGTAAGTTCCCGTTGGCCATCGGAGTGCTGAAAGGCGCCATGCCATTTATGTCAGATCTACTGAAACGTGTGGATACACATCTTGAAATGGACTTTATGGATGTTTCAAGCTATGGTAACTCCACTGTATCTTCCGGTGAAGTGAAAATCATCAAAGATCTTGATACATCGGTTGAAGGCCGGGATATTTTAATCATCGAAGATATTATCGACAGCGGTTTGACTCTTAGCTATCTTGCGGAACTTTTCCGTTATCGAAAAGCAAAATCAATTAAAATCGTTACCTTATTGGATAAACCAACAGGCAGGAAAGCGGATATCACTCCGGATTATGCCGGGTTCATCGTTCCGGATGCATTTGTTGTCGGATATGGTCTTGATTTTGCGGAAAAGTATCGTAATCTCCCGTATATTGGCATATTGAAGCCTGAAATTTACTCGAATTAATCGTACCTGTTTGAAAGAAAAGACCAGATAAAAACAGCGGTGTTAAATTATTGTAATTCATTAATTTTGTATGATAGTATTTACTATAGTTTGTTTACCCGTGGGAGGAGGTAAGGGATGAATCGGATCTTCCGTAATACCATATTTTATTTACTGATCTTTTTGGTCATCATTGGGATTGTAAGCATTTTTAATAATAACAATGAACCAACGGAGAAAATGACCCAAGATGAATTCTATAAGCATTTGGAGAATGGGGATGTTACTGCACTGACGATGCAGCCCGAAAGCAGTGTATTTGAAATCACAGGAAAGCTCAAAGGTTATGAGGAAAACAAATTCTTTGTGACGTACGTGCCTTTCAGTGAATATTCTCAAAGTAGAATCAATGATGCCGTAACCAAATTGGGTAAGGACATCATCACTGTTGAACCTCCAGAAAAAACAAGTGGCTGGGTGACATTTTTCACTTCCATCATTCCATTTGTAATCATTTTTATCCTCTTCTTCTTTTTACTTAACCAAGCTCAGGGCGGCGGTGGTGGCCGCGTCATGAACTTCGGGAAAAGTAAGGCGAAATTGTATAATGATGATAAGAAAAAAGTACGCTTCAATGATGTTGCCGGAGCGGACGAAGAAAAGCAGGAACTTGTCGAGGTTGTTGAATTCTTGAAAGATCCTCGCAAATATGCCGAGCTTGGAGCCCGTATTCCTAAAGGGGTACTTTTAGTTGGGCCTCCTGGTACAGGTAAAACTTTACTTGCACGAGCAGTGGCTGGTGAAGCCGGAACTCCTTTCTTCTCAATCAGTGGTTCTGATTTTGTTGAAATGTTTGTGGGCGTCGGTGCATCCCGTGTTCGTGATTTGTTTGAAAATGCTAAGAAGAATGCACCATGTATCATCTTTATCGATGAAATTGATGCAGTCGGACGTCAACGTGGCGCAGGTCTTGGTGGCGGTCACGATGAACGTGAACAGACATTGAACCAACTACTGGTGGAAATGGATGGTTTCGGTGGTAATGAAGGAATCATAATCATCGCCGCGACTAACCGTGCTGATGTATTGGATCCAGCTTTATTGCGTCCAGGACGTTTTGACCGTCAAATAACGGTAGGCCGCCCTGATGTTAAGGGCCGTGAAGAAGTTCTGAAGGTGCATGCACGTAATAAACCATTAGCAGAAACGGTCGATTTGAAAGCGATCGCTCAGCGTACTCCAGGATTTTCTGGTGCAGATCTTGAAAACTTACTGAATGAAGCGGCGCTTGTAGCTGCTCGTCAAGATAAGAAGAAGATCGACATGTCCGATTTGGATGAAGCTTCGGATCGCGTTATCGCTGGACCTGCCAAGAAAAACCGTGTCATTTCCAAAAAGGAAAGAAATATCGTAGCGTGGCATGAAGCAGGCCATACCATTATTGGATTGGTTCTGGATGATGCCGAAGTCGTTCATAAAGTTACGATTGTCCCTCGTGGTCAAGCTGGCGGTTATGCAGTTATGCTGCCGAAAGAAGATCGTTTCTTCATGACGGAACCTGAGCTTAAAGATAAAATCGTAGGTCTATTGGGTGGCCGTGTAGCCGAAGAAGTTACATTCGGAGAAGTGAGTACCGGTGCGCATAACGACTTCCAACGTGCAACGGGCATAGCTCGGAGCATGGTTATGGAATATGGCATGAGTAAACTCGGACCACTTCAATTTGGTAATTCACAAGGTCAGGTCTTCCTAGGCCGAGATTTCAACAATGATCAAAACTATTCAGATGCAATAGCATATGAAATTGATCTTGAAATTCAACGTATCATCAAGGAAGCTTACGAAAGATGTAAGACGATTCTTACTGAAAATCGTGAAAAACTTGATTTGGTTGCAAAAACCTTGCTTGAAGTGGAAACACTTGATGCTGAACAAATCAAAAGTTTATTCCATAATGGTAAATTGCCAGAACGGGATTATACAGCCCTTAATGGGAATTTAACCACTGATGAGAATGTCAAGGTGAACATCAATACGAAGAAGGAAGAAAAAGAGGCCCTATTAGATCCATTGGATAAGAGAGGACCTGAGGACCTTGAAATAACGGAGGAAGGATTGAATACTCCTCCAATCAAAGAAGGTGCGCCTCAAGATCAGCCGCTTTCCTTCCCGAACGAAGATGACAATAAAAAGTCTTAAGTTGACTGAATTCAAAAGGGTATTTCCGCCTCGGAAATACCCTTTTCTTCACTCTTGAATTAAATATGATGAAGTTTCTGGGATACCTTTCGAAAAGTGCGACTAATAGCGTGGTAAAATAACAGTGTGGTATGATGTTGGAGAATAATTTACCGGAGTGATGAAACGATGATTTTTGTATTGGATGTTGGGAATACGAATACTGTATTGGGCGTATACGATGAAGATATTTTAAAATATCATTGGCGAATTGAGACTAACCGTCACAAGACAGAAGATGAGTATGGAATGGTCATAAAGTCTTTGCTGCAACATGAAGGTCTTTCGTTTGATCAATTTGATGGAATCATCATTTCTTCGGTAGTTCCACCAATTATGTTTGCGCTTGAACGCATGTGCAAAAAATACTTTGGAATTAAACCGCTTATAGTTGGACCTGGAATAAAAACTGGATTGAATATTAAATACGAGAATCCCCGTGAGGTGGGTGCGGACCGAATCGTTAATGCCGTCGCAGGCATCCAGGAATATGGAAGTCCTCTCATTATCGTGGACTTTGGCACGGCAACTACATATTGCTATATAAATGAGGATAAACAATACATGGGCGGAGCCATTGCTCCGGGTATAAATATTTCTACTGAAGCACTTTATTCAAAGGCAGCCAAACTTCCAAGAATAGAAATCAGTCGGCCAGAAGGGATTATTGGGAAAAATACGGTGTCCGCCATGCAGGCTGGTATTTTGTATGGGTATGTTGGACAGGTAGAAGGAATCGTTAATCGAATTAAGGAGCAAAGTAATCTAGAACCGACGGTAATAGCAACAGGTGGATTGGCTACCTTAATTGCCAATGAGTCTACTGTGATTGACGTAGTGGAGCCATTTTTGACTTTGAAGGGGTTGCAGTTGATTTATAAACGTAATCGTGAGCAAGTGAAGAAGTAACACAAAGCATGAAAGGAGCAAAATAAATGAAGGATTATCTAATAAAGGCGTTAGGTTATGAGGGACAGGTTCGGGCATATGCTGTTTCAACAACAGACACGGTAGGAGAAGCTCAGCGGCGCCATTATACATGGCCTACTGCTTCAGCTGCCCTTGGACGGGCGATGACGGCAGGCGTTATGATGGGTGGAATGTTAAAAGGTGAAGAAAAGCTGACGATTAAAATCGAGGGCGGTGGACCGATTGGTTCCATCCTGGTCGACAGCAATGCAAAGGGAGAAGTCCGCGGATATGTCACTCACCCGCAAACTCACTTTGATTTGAATGAGCAAGGAAAGCTTGATGTAAGGAAAGCGGTGGGTACCGATGGATTGTTGACTGTTGTCAAAGATATCGGTCTTCGTGATTACTTTTCAGGTCAGGTACCGCTTGTATCGGGAGAATTAGGTGAAGATTTCACATATTACTTTGTTACATCCGAACAGGTGCCTTCATCTGTGGGGGTTGGGGTCCTAGTTAATCCGGATAATTCAATCCTTGCAGCGGGTGGATTCATCATCCAGTTGATGCCGGGTACATCCGAAGATACGATTACAAAAATCGAAAATCGGCTAAGCACGATAACTCCTGTTTCTAAGATGATTCAAAGCGGCATGACTCCTGAAGAAATCCTAACCGAAATTTTAGGTGAGGGCAATGTGAATATACTAGAAAAAATGGATGTCCAATTCTCCTGTCAATGTTCTAAGGAAAGAATTGCAAATGCATTGATTAGCCTAGGGCAAGCTGAGATTCGGGATATCATTGATACAGATGGACAAGCGGAAGCACATTGTCATTTTTGTAATCAGACCTACCAATTCTCGAAGGAAGAACTCGAGGAACTAGAAGCGGAAACCAAAAAATAATATACGGGGGATAAGGGTTTGCCAAAACAAAAGCTTCGGGCGATTATTGCTGCCCTTGCCTTGTTGAACCTATTGACTATCATTATCTTTGTCATAAAACCACTAATCATTTCAAAATCCGTCATCGGGGAAGAAACGGCCGCAAAGGTTGGATCCAAGGATATTTCCCGGGACGCATGGATTAATGAGCTCGAAAAAAGATATGGGGAAGATGTACTTGAGGAAATGGTCGATAAAGAGGTCGTGAAACAGGCAGCTGAAAAATACAAAGTGAAAATTTCGGATGAAGAGCTTGATCGGGAACTTAAAATGATGAAAACGATGTATGGGACTGCCGGTCAGAACCTTAATAAAAGTAACGATCAACTGAGGCAGGAAATTCAGTCGAGTCTCCTCCTCGAGAAGCTCCTCACCAAGGACGTTTCGGTCTCCGAAACGGCAATGCGGAATCATTATGATAATAATAAGGATATCTACAGAATCCCTACTGCTTTCCATATTTCTCATATTACCTCGTCTACAAAAAAGCAAGCGGACCAAATCGTACGTGAACTGGAGAAAGGCGTCTCCTTTGATGTCTTAGCGATGGAAAAGTCCCTTGATGAATTCACTGCCAATCAAGGAGGCGACATGGGTTATATATCACAGGATAACGAGCAAGTCTCCAAGGAATACATTACCGCTGCCGAGAATTTGAAGGTAAATAAGTGGAGTGATCCGATTCAAACGGAAGAAGGCTGGGCAATTATCTATCTGCATGAAAGAATAGAGGGCAAGCAGTATGAATATGATGAAGTTAAAGACAAGATTCACCGCCAAATAGCTCTTGAACAGATTCAGGCACCGGTCTCAGGGAAAATTTTCTGGGACGAATTTGATGTAGAATGGTTTTATGGATTGAAAGAAAAAAAGTAGGTCAATGGTTGTGTGAGAAAATTTAGAATATAGTATAAAATCATTGACAATGAACAATAAAAACTGGTAACTTTAAATTTATAAAACCAATAAACATACTCGGTATTTGAAATGATAAGGAGTGGAGAAAATGGCACGTATAGCTAATTCTGTAATCGATTTAATTGGACAAACACCTATTGTGAAGTTAAACAAGCTTCAAAATGAAAACAGTGCAGATATCTATCTGAAACTTGAGTATTTTAACCCAGGCAGTAGTGTAAAAGACCGTATCGCCCTTGCGATGATCGAAGCGGCAGAAAAAAATGGTACCCTTAAGCCAGGTGATACGATCATTGAACCTACAAGCGGGAATACTGGAATAGGACTTGCGATGGTAGCAGCGGCAAAGGGCTATAAATCAATTCTGGTTATGCCGGAGACGATGAGCTTGGAACGCCGTAACTTGCTTCGTGCTTATGGCGCAGAATTAGTTCTTACTCCCGGACCTGAAGGAATGAAGGGTGCAATCGCAAAGGCGACTGAGCTGTCTAAAGAAAAAGGTTATTTCATTCCACAGCAATTCGAGAATGTAGCCAACCCTGAAGTTCATCGGAATACTACAGGACCTGAAATCGTTGAAGCATTTGGTGATGAAGGTCTGGATGCATTCGTTGCCGGAATCGGTACTGGCGGAACCATAACAGGTGCTGGTGAAGTGCTGCGTGAAAAATACCCTGACATTAAGATTTACGCTGTTGAGCCTGCAGACTCTCCAGTATTATCGGGTGGGACTCCAGGACCTCATAAAATCCAAGGAATCGGTGCAGGCTTCGTCCCGAGTATTTTGAATACAGATCTCTATGACGAAATCATTCAAGTCAATACAGAGGAATCTTTTGATTATGCCCGCCGTGCAGCAAAAGAGGAAGGAATCCTTGGTGGAATTTCTTCTGGTGGCGCAATTGCAGCTGCCATTAAAGTGGCTGACAAACTGGGAAAAGGTAAAAAGGTACTTGCTATCATACCAAGTAATGGTGAACGCTACTTAAGTACGCCATTATATAACTTTGAGTAAGACAAGACACTAAAAACTAGAAGCGAAGTTCCTTAGGGGCTTTGCTTTTCTTTTTGTAGTAAAGTCTGCAGAAGCGTTCCATATCTTCATGGAACTTGCGCTATGCCTATGTAAATGGGTAAACTCGTATATATAGATTTCTTTAGGTGAAGGAGAACGTTGGATGTCATTAGCTGGAGCGTCAAAAATAAAATGCGGTTCATTTGATTTGGATTACAGCAATAAAACCTTAATTATGGGGATTTTGAATGTTACGCCAGACTCCTTTTCGGATGGCGGGAAATATAATCGGATAGATGCTGCTTTGAAGCATGCCGAACGGATGGTCAACGACGGAGCGGATATATTGGATGTAGGCGGAGAGTCCACCCGTCCTAACTATGAGAGGATATCGGATGAAGAGGAAATAGAGAGAGTCGCCCCGATTATTGAAGCTATATCCCGTAATATTGAGGTACCAATATCGGTCGATACGTATAAATCAAGAGTAGCCGAGGCGGCGGTAAAAGCAGGAGCACATATATTAAATGACATTTGGGGAGGTAAGGCCGATTCCTTGATGTCAAAGGTTGCTGCGGAATATAAGGTGCCGATTATCTTGATGCATAACAGGGATAATATGAGTTATGGACATTTTGTTCGTGATGTACTTCAAGATTTATTCGAAAGCATCATGTTGGTAAAGGATGCGGGAGTCAAGGATGAAAACATCATTCTCGATCCGGGAATTGGCTTTGCGAAAGATTTAAAGTTAAATTTGGAAATGATGAGGAATCTTGATAAGCTTGTATCATTAGGATATCCTGTACTGCTAGCCACATCAAGAAAGTCCATGATTGGACATGTTCTGGACCTGCCGCCTAGTGAGCGGATGGAAGGAACAGCCGCCACGATCTGCCATGGCATTCAACAAGGCTGTCAAATGGTTCGTGTACATGATGTGAAGGAAATGGCACGGACTGCAAAGATGATGGATGCTCTATTAGGAAAAGGTGAATGAAATGGATAAGATATATGTGAATAAAATGGAGTTTTACGGTTATCATGGAGTTTTTCCGGAAGAAACGAAGCTTGGTCAGCGGTTTAAAGTGGATTTAATCGTCCATACTGACTTAGCCAAGGCTGGGAAAAGTGACAACCTTGAAGACTCAATCAACTATGGTGAGTTATATGAAGTGTGTAAAGGTGTTGTTGAGGGAAAACCTTTTAAGTTAGTGGAAGCTGTTGCTGAAAAAATTGCCTCTGAACTACTTAATGAATATTCTTCCATTGAGACATGCACCGTGAAGGTTTATAAACCAGATCCTCCAATAGCAGGTCACTATGATTCGGTTGCTATAGAGATTGTAAGGGGACGCTGATTGTGGTAAATATCGCTTACCTTTCAATAGGGTCGAACTTAGGGGATCGCCTTGAAACATTCCAAAGGGCTTTCCAATTATTGTCTGAAAATCCGCATATCAAGTTGGTTGCATGCTCTTCTTTATATGAAACAGACCCGATAGGATATGAAGATCAGGACTGTTTTTTAAATGCTGTCCTTAAAGTGAATACCGATTTGGAACCCGAAAAATTACTTCACGCTTGTATGGAAATTGAACAAGAATTAGGGAGAAAAAGGGAAATTAGGTGGGGTCCCCGTACTTTAGACCTTGACATTTTGTTATATAATCATGAAAATATTGAGACGGAGATTCTTTCAGTACCGCACCCTCGTATGCACGAGAGGGCTTTTGTTATCGTGCCTTTAATGGAAGTGGACCCTGATATATCACTTCCGCTAATGCATGCACCTTTGAGCGACCTGCTTGAACAGATTTCGGATAAAGAAGGAGTTCGATTATGGAAGGTGAAAAATGGGGAAGGCGTATTCGCGCTTTTCGAAAGTTAAAGGGTTATACCCAGGAAGGGTTTGCGAGAGAAATAGGCGTTTCCGTTTCCTTGTTAGGAGAAGTCGAACGAGGGAACCGCATCCCTTCAGAAGCATTTTTACTGGAAGTGGCGGAAGTTCTTCATGTTTCCATTGAGGAGCTTCAGCCACCTGAGGATAAATGAAAGAATGTTATAGGAGGCACACCGTGTTAAAAATAGGCAATATAGAAATGAAGAATCCGGTAGTGCTAGCACCGATGGCGGGAGTCTGTAACTCGGCATTCCGCTTGACCGTCAAGGAATTTGGTGCTGGCCTTGTTTGTGCGGAGATGGTCAGTGACAAGGGAATCGTTTTACAAAATGCTAGAACGATGAATATGCTTTATATAGATGAAAGAGAAAAGCCGTTAAGTTTGCAAATTTTTGGCGGAGAAAAGAAATCTTTGGTCGAAGCAGCACAATTTGTAGATAAAAATACAAATGCTGACATCATTGATATCAACATGGGCTGCCCTGTTCCTAAAATCACTAAATGTGATGCGGGTGCAAAGTGGCTTCTCGATCCAAACAAAATTTATGAGATGGTTTCAGCGGTGGTTGATGCTGTTGAAAAGCCGGTAACGGTGAAAATGCGCATAGGCTGGGATGATGAGCACGTTTTTGCGATTCAAAATGCCCAGGCTGTTGAACGCGCAGGTGGTAAAGCTGTTTCCATGCATGGCAGAACACGAGTTCAAATGTATGAAGGAAAAGCTAACTGGGACATCATCCGTGAAGTGAAGAAATCAATTAATATTCCCCTTATCGGTAACGGTGATGTGGAAACTCCACAGGATGCGGAAAGAATGCTGAAGGAAACGGGTGTTGATGGAGTCATGATCGGCCGTGCAGCTCTAGGTAACCCGTGGATGATATACCGTACTGTAAAATATCTAGAAACCGGTCAACTGATGGATGAACCGTCCGTTCGTGAAAAGATGGACGTTTGCGTGCTTCATATGGATCGTCTAATTGCGTTGAAAAATGAAAATGTTGCTGTTCGTGAAATGCGTAAGCATGCTTCTTGGTATTTAAAAGGTGTTAAAGGGAATGCTAAGGCTCGTAAAGGGATTAATGATTGTGAAACAAGGGAAGATGTTGTTAGCCTTCTATATGGACTTGTTGATGATATAGAAGCGAAGCAACAAAATATCCAAATGGTCTGATGTTTGACATTACCTTCCTATTTTCCTATAATACGCTTATCTTAAACTGCCAGTAATCCTGGCAGTTTTTATATGTACATAAAACAATGTTTTAAGATAAAAAGCTGTTGAATTCCTTTACTTTATGTAAGAATAAATATGTATGCAAAAGAATTTCTGATTAATTATATAATGCATTTATTAATAAAGATGGAGATGATTTTCGTGAGTCATGAAGAATTGAATGACCAACTGCAGGTAAGGCGCGATAAAATGCAGGCCATGATGGATAATGGACAAGACCCTTTCGGGAGCAGATTCGAGCGCACACATAACACTCAGGAGATAGTCAGTGCTTATGGTGAATTAGAAAAAGAAGATCTTGAAGAAAAAGAAATTGAAGTTACGATCGCTGGCCGTGTCATGACGAAGCGTGGAAAAGGGAAAGCGGGATTTGCCCATATCCAGGATATTAGCGGTCAAATCCAAATCTACGTCCGTTTAGATAACATAGGAGAAGATTCTTACCAAATTTTCAACCAAACGGATCTTGGCGATATCGTAGGGGTAACTGGCGTTATTTTCAAAACGAAAGTCGGGGAACTTTCCATTAAAGCTAAAGAATATGTGTTCCTTGCTAAAGCGCTTCGTCCGTTGCCTGATAAATTTCATGGCCTAAAGGATGTTGAAGAGCGTTACCGGAAGCGTTATGTCGATTTAATTACAAATGAGGAAAGCAAAAACACATTGATAATGCGCAGTCGTATTGTACAAGCCATGAGACGGTATTTGGACGATCATGGATACCTTGAAGTGGAAACGCCTCTACTGCACTCTGTTGCTGGTGGAGCTGCAGCACGCCCTTTCCTTACTCACCATAATGCCTTGGATATGCCTTTGAATTTAAGGATTGCCATCGAACTTCATCTAAAACGCTTAATCGTCGGCGGATTGGAGAAAGTTTATGAAATTGGCCGGGTTTTCAGAAATGAAGGAGTATCCACAAGACACAATCCTGAATTCACATTGATCGAATTATACGAGGCATATGCGGATTACCAAGATATCATGAGTTTAACGGAAAACCTGATTGCCCATATCGCTCAAGAAGTTCTGGGGACGACTACCATCCAGTATGGGGAGTATGAGATAGAGTTAAAGCCGGAATGGAAACGACTTCACATGGTTGATGCTGTAAAAGAATATACTGGTGTGGACTTCTGGACTCAAATGAGTAAAGAAGAAGCCCAGCAGCTTGCTAAAGAAAATGGGATTGAAGTTAAGGAATCCATGGAGTTCGGCCATATCGTAAATGAATTCTTTGAACAAAGGGTAGAAGATAAGTTGATTCAACCTACATTCATCTATGGCCATCCAGTGGAAATCTCTCCTTTAGCAAAGAAAAATCCGGAAGATTCCCGTTTCACAGATCGTTTTGAGTTATTTATTGTTGGTAGGGAGCATGCAAATGCCTTCACGGAACTAAACGACCCTATTGATCAACGTCAACGCTTTGAAGCTCAATTAAAAGAACGAGAGCAAGGTAATGATGAAGCCCATGAAATGGATGAAGATTTCTTGGAGGCGTTAGAATATGGAATGCCGCCAACTGGCGGACTTGGAATTGGTGTTGACCGTTTGGTTATGCTATTGACCAATTCTCCGTCTATACGTGACGTCCTGTTATTCCCGTTGATGAGACATCGCTAATATAAGCAAAATGAATATTGATTGCAGGCCGAATTCGGATGGCTGGGATCATTGGGCGTAGCTCATGATCCTGGTATGTCCCATTCGGTTTTTTGTTTTTTTATTATAATTTCATGTCTTTTAATAGAGTGGATTCTAGGGCTTGAAAGAAAAACAACATTATCTCAAAAAAACTTTAAAAAAGGTATTGCGCACTTAACGTAATGGTGTTATATTTATATCTGTCGTTACGAACGAGTTGCAAACAGATTACAAACTTTTAAAAAGTTTTAAAAAGTTGTTGACTTGCAGTAATGAAAATGTTATTATAAATAAGCTGTTCCGAAAGATATTGCTCTTTGAAAACTGAACAAAACAAAGCGCCAACGTTAAATTTTAAGTGAGCACACACTATCAAAAAAGCAAATGAGCAAGTCAAACATTTCTTCGGAGAGTTTGATCCTGGCTCAGGACGAACGCTGGCGGCGTGCCTAATACATGCAAGTCGAGCGAATCGATGGGAGCTTGCTCCCTGAGATTAGCGGCGGACGGGTGAGTAACACGTGGGCAACCTGCCTATAAGACTGGGATAACTTCGGGAAACCGGAGCTAATACCGGATACGTTCTTTTCTCGCATGAGAGAAGATGGAAAGACGGTTTACGCTGTCACTTATAGATGGGCCCGCGGCGCATTAGCTAGTTGGTGAGGTAATGGCTCACCAAGGCGACGATGCGTAGCCGACCTGAGAGGGTGATCGGCCACACTGGGACTGAGACACGGCCCAGACTCCTACGGGAGGCAGCAGTAGGGAATCTTCCGCAATGGACGAAAGTCTGACGGAGCAACGCCGCGTGAACGAAGAAGGCCTTCGGGTCGTAAAGTTCTGTTGTTAGGGAAGAACAAGTACCAGAGTAACTGCTGGTACCTTGACGGTACCTAACCAGAAAGCCACGGCTAACTACGTGCCAGCAGCCGCGGTAATACGTAGGTGGCAAGCGTTGTCCGGAATTATTGGGCGTAAAGCGCGCGCAGGTGGTTCCTTAAGTCTGATGTGAAAGCCCACGGCTCAACCGTGGAGGGTCATTGGAAACTGGGGAACTTGAGTGCAGAAGAGGAAAGTGGAATTCCAAGTGTAGCGGTGAAATGCGTAGAGATTTGGAGGAACACCAGTGGCGAAGGCGACTTTCTGGTCTGTAACTGACACTGAGGCGCGAAAGCGTGGGGAGCAAACAGGATTAGATACCCTGGTAGTCCACGCCGTAAACGATGAGTGCTAAGTGTTAGAGGGTTTCCGCCCTTTAGTGCTGCAGCTAACGCATTAAGCACTCCGCCTGGGGAGTACGGCCGCAAGGCTGAAACTCAAAGGAATTGACGGGGGCCCGCACAAGCGGTGGAGCATGTGGTTTAATTCGAAGCAACGCGAAGAACCTTACCAGGTCTTGACATCCTCTGACAACCCTAGAGATAGGGCTTTCCCCTTCGGGGGACAGAGTGACAGGTGGTGCATGGTTGTCGTCAGCTCGTGTCGTGAGATGTTGGGTTAAGTCCCGCAACGAGCGCAACCCTTGATCTTAGTTGCCAGCATTCAGTTGGGCACTCTAAGGTGACTGCCGGTGACAAACCGGAGGAAGGTGGGGATGACGTCAAATCATCATGCCCCTTATGACCTGGGCTACACACGTGCTACAATGGATGGTACAAAGGGCTGCAAACCTGCGAAGGTAAGCGAATCCCATAAAGCCATTCTCAGTTCGGATTGCAGGCTGCAACTCGCCTGCATGAAGCCGGAATCGCTAGTAATCGCGGATCAGCATGCCGCGGTGAATACGTTCCCGGGCCTTGTACACACCGCCCGTCACACCACGAGAGTTTGTAACACCCGAAGTCGGTGAGGTAACCTTTATGGAGCCAGCCGCCTAAGGTGGGACAGATGATTGGGGTGAAGTCGTAACAAGGTAGCCGTATCGGAAGGTGCGGCTGGATCACCTCCTTTCTAAGGATAATTACGAGAGCGCTTTTGTTTTGTTCAGTTTTGAATGAGTAATTCATTCAAATAGGAAAGAGAAGCATCACGATGTGATGGATTCTTTCTGCTTTGTTCCTTGAAAACTAGATAATAGATAGAAGGCAATTAATTTTTTTCAAAGCATCTGTAAGACTTTTTTAACGGTTAAGTTAGAAAGGGCGCACGGTGGATGCCTTGGCACTAGGAGCCGATGAAGGACGGGACTAACACCGATATGCTTCGGGGAGCTGTAAGTAAGCTTTGATCCGGAGATTTCCGAATGGGGAAACCCACTGTTCGTAATGGAACAGTATCTTTACCTGAATACATAGGGTACTGAAGGCAGACCCGGGGAACTGAAACATCTAAGTACCCGGAGGAAGAGAAAGCAAACGCGATTTCCTGAGTAGCGGCGAGCGAAACGGAATTAGCCCAAACCAAGAGGCTTGCCTCTTGGGGTTGTAGGACACTCAACATGGAGTTACAAAGGAACGGGGTAAATGAAGTGATCTGGAAAGGTCCGTCGAAGAAGGTAAAAACCCTGTAGTTGAAACTTCGTTCCCTCCTGAGTGGATCCTGAGTACGGCGGGACACGAGAAATCCCGTCGGAAGCAGGGAGGACCATCTCCCAAGGCTAAATACTCCCTAGTGACCGATAGTGAACCAGTACCGTGAGGGAAAGGTGAAAAGCACCCCGGAAGGGGAGTGAAATAGATCCTGAAACCGTGTGCCTACAAGTAGTCAAAGCCCGTTAATGGGTAATGGCGTGCCTTTTGTAGAATGAACCGGCGAGTTACGATTTCATGCGAGGTTAAGTTGATGAGACGGAGCCGCAGCGAAAGCGAGTCTGAATAGGGCGAATGAGTATGAGGTCGTAGACCCGAAACCAGGTGATCTACCCATGTCCAGGGTGAAGTTCAGGTAACACTGAATGGAGGCCCGAACCCACGCACGTTGAAAAGTGCGGGGATGAGGTGTGGGTAGCGGAGAAATTCCAATCGAACCTGGAGATAGCTGGTTCTCTCCGAAATAGCTTTAGGGCTAGCCTCAAGATGAGAGTATTGGAGGTAGAGCACTGATTGGACTAGGGGCCCCCAACGGGTTACCGAATTCAGTCAAACTCCGAATGCCAAATACTTATTCTTGGGAGTCAGACTGCGAGTGATAAGATCCGTAGTCGAAAGGGAAACAGCCCAGACCACCAGCTAAGGTCCCAAAGTATACGTTAAGTGGAAAAGGATGTGGAGTTGCTTAGACAACCAGGATGTTGGCTTAGAAGCAGCCACCATTTAAAGAGTGCGTAATAGCTCACTGGTCGAGTGACTCCGCGCCGAAAATGTACCGGGGCTAAACGTATCACCGAAGCTGTGGATTGACACCATTAGGTGTCGATGGTAGGAGAGCGTTCTAAGGGCGTTGAAGTCAGACCGGAAGGACTGGTGGAGCGCTTAGAAGTGAGAATGCCGGTATGAGTAGCGAAAGAAGGGTGAGAATCCCTTCCACCGAATGCCTAAGGTTTCCTGAGGAAGGCTCGTCCGCTCAGGGTTAGTCGGGACCTAAGCCGAGGCCGAAAGGCGTAGGCGATGGACAACAGGTTGATATTCCTGTACCACCTATACATCGTTTGAACGATGGGGGGACGCAGAAGGATAGGGTAAGCGCGCTGTTGGATATGCGCGTCCAAGCAGTTAGGCCGGAAACGAGGCAAATCCCGTTTCCATTAAGGCGGAGCTGTGATGGCGAGGGAAATATAGTACCGAAGTTCCTGATTCCACGCTGCCAAGAAAAGCCTCTAGTGAGATGTAAGGTGCCCGTACCGCAAACCGACACAGGTAGGCGAGGAGAGAATCCTAAGGTGTGCGAGAGAACTCTCGTTAAGGAACTCGGCAAAATGACCCCGTAACTTCGGGAGAAGGGGTGCTTTTTAGGGTGAATAGCCCAGAAAAGCCGCAGTGAATAGGCCCAGGCGACTGTTTAGCAAAAACACAGGTCTCTGCGAAGCCGCAAGGCGAAGTATAGGGGCTGACACCTGCCCGGTGCTGGAAGGTTAAGGGGAGAGGTTAGCGCAAGCGAAGCTTTGAACCGAAGCCCCAGTAAACGGCGGCCGTAACTATAACGGTCCTAAGGTAGCGAAATTCCTTGTCGGGTAAGTTCCGACCCGCACGAAAGGTGTAACGATCTGGGCACTGTCTCAACGAGAGACTCGGTGAAATTATAGTACCTGTGAAGATGCAGGTTACCCGCGACAGGACGGAAAGACCCCGTGGAGCTTTACTGCAGCCTGATATTGAATTTTGGTACAGCTTGTACAGGATAGGTAGGAGCCTGAGAAGCCGGAGCGCTAGCTTCGGTGGAGGCGTTGGTGGGATACTACCCTGGCTGTATTGAAATTCTAACCCGCGCCCCTTATCGGGGTGGGAGACAGTGTCAGGTGGGCAGTTTGACTGGGGCGGTCGCCTCCTAAAGAGTAACGGAGGCGCCCAAAGGTTCCCTCAGAATGGTTGGAAATCATTCGTAGAGTGTAAAGGCACAAGGGAGCTTGACTGCGAGACCTACAAGTCGAGCAGGGACGAAAGTCGGGCTTAGTGATCCGGTGGTTCCGCATGGAAGGGCCATCGCTCAACGGATAAAAGCTACCCCGGGGATAACAGGCTTATCTCCCCCAAGAGTCCACATCGACGGGGAGGTTTGGCACCTCGATGTCGGCTCATCGCATCCTGGGGCTGTAGTCGGTCCCAAGGGTTGGGCTGTTCGCCCATTAAAGCGGTACGCGAGCTGGGTTCAGAACGTCGTGAGACAGTTCGGTCCCTATCCGTCGCGGGCGCAGGAAATTTGAGAGGAGCTGTCCTTAGTACGAGAGGACCGGGATGGACGCACCGCTGGTGTACCAGTTGTCTTGCCAAAGGCATAGCTGGGTAGCTACGTGCGGACGGGATAAGTGCTGAAAGCATCTAAGCATGAAGCCCCCCTCAAGATGAGATTTCCCATGGCGCAAGCTAGTAAGATCCCTGAAAGATGATCAGGTTGATAGGTCAGAGGTGGAAGCGTGGCGACATGTGGAGCTGACTGATACTAATAGATCGAGGACTTAACCAACGCTTTTTAAAAAATGAAATACCTTCTTATTATCTAGTTTTGAAGGAACAACGTTCCTTTTATGTTTGGTGGCGATAGCGAAGAGGTCACACCCGTTCCCATTCCGAACACGGCAGTTAAGCTCTTCAGCGCCGATGGTAGTTGGGGGTTTCCCCCTGTGAGAGTAGGACGCCGCCAAGCAGTTATATATGGAGGATTAGCTCAGCTGGGAGAGCATCTGCCTTACAAGCAGAGGGTCGGCGGTTCGATCCCGTCATCCTCCACCATTTTTACACTTGCCGGTGTAGCTCAACTGGTAGAGCAACTGACTTGTAATCAGTAGGTTGGGGGTTCAAGTCCTCTTGCCGGCACCATTTTCATACAAGCTTGATATAGCATATATAAATAGTATATATGAGCCATTAGCTCAGTTGGTAGAGCATCTGACTTTTAATCAGAGGGTCGAAGGTTCGAATCCTTCATGGCTCACCATTTTATTATGCGGGTGTGGCGGAATTGGCAGACGCACCAGACTTAGGATCTGGCGCCGCAAGGCGTGGGGGTTCAAGTCCCTTCACCCGCATGTTCGCGGAAGTAGTTCAGTGGTAGAATACAACCTTGCCAAGGTTGGGGTCGCGGGTTCGAATCCCGTCTTCCGCTCCACTATTTATTTATGCCGGGGTGGCGGAACTGGCAGACGCACAGGACTTAAAATCCTGCGGTAGGTGACTACCGTACCGGTTCGATTCCGGTCCTCGGCACCATCTTTCATCTTAATATGCGCCCGTAGCTCAATTGGATAGAGCATCTGACTACGAATCAGAAGGTTGTAGGTTCGACTCCCGCCGGGCGCACCATATTTTTTCGGGAAGTAGCTCAGCTTGGTAGAGCACTTGGTTTGGGACCAAGGGGTCGCAGGTTCGAATCCTGTCTTCCCGACCATGATTTTTTTGGGGCCTTAGCTCAGCTGGGAGAGCGCCTGCCTTGCACGCAGGAGGTCAGCGGTTCGATCCCGCTAGGCTCCACCAAAAAAACTTGACAAGCCCATTTGGCTTTGATATGATAAGAAAGTTGATTCTTTAAGAAGAGTCAAATTGCTCTTTGAAAACTGAACAAAACAAAGCGCCAACGTTAAATTTTAAGTGAGCACACACTATCAAAAAAGCAAATGAGCAAGTCAAACATTTCTTCGGAGAGTTTGATCCTGGCTCAGGACGAACGCTGGCGGCGTGCCTAATACATGCAAGTCGAGCGAATCGATGGGAGCTTGCTCCCTGAGATTAGCGGCGGACGGGTGAGTAACACGTGGGCAACCTGCCTATAAGACTGGGATAACTTCGGGAAACCGGAGCTAATACCGGATACGTTCTTTTCTCGCATGAGAGAAGATGGAAAGACGGTTTACGCTGTCACTTATAGATGGGCCCGCGGCGCATTAGCTAGTTGGTGAGGTAATGGCTCACCAAGGCGACGATGCGTAGCCGACCTGAGAGGGTGATCGGCCACACTGGGACTGAGACACGGCCCAGACTCCTACGGGAGGCAGCAGTAGGGAATCTTCCGCAATGGACGAAAGTCTGACGGAGCAACGCCGCGTGAACGAAGAAGGCCTTCGGGTCGTAAAGTTCTGTTGTTAGGGAAGAACAAGTACCAGAGTAACTGCTGGTACCTTGACGGTACCTAACCAGAAAGCCACGGCTAACTACGTGCCAGCAGCCGCGGTAATACGTAGGTGGCAAGCGTTGTCCGGAATTATTGGGCGTAAAGCGCGCGCAGGTGGTTCCTTAAGTCTGATGTGAAAGCCCACGGCTCAACCGTGGAGGGTCATTGGAAACTGGGGAACTTGAGTGCAGAAGAGGAAAGTGGAATTCCAAGTGTAGCGGTGAAATGCGTAGAGATTTGGAGGAACACCAGTGGCGAAGGCGACTTTCTGGTCTGTAACTGACACTGAGGCGCGAAAGCGTGGGGAGCAAACAGGATTAGATACCCTGGTAGTCCACGCCGTAAACGATGAGTGCTAAGTGTTAGAGGGTTTCCGCCCTTTAGTGCTGCAGCTAACGCATTAAGCACTCCGCCTGGGGAGTACGGCCGCAAGGCTGAAACTCAAAGGAATTGACGGGGGCCCGCACAAGCGGTGGAGCATGTGGTTTAATTCGAAGCAACGCGAAGAACCTTACCAGGTCTTGACATCCTCTGACAACCCTAGAGATAGGGCTTTCCCCTTCGGGGGACAGAGTGACAGGTGGTGCATGGTTGTCGTCAGCTCGTGTCGTGAGATGTTGGGTTAAGTCCCGCAACGAGCGCAACCCTTGATCTTAGTTGCCAGCATTCAGTTGGGCACTCTAAGGTGACTGCCGGTGACAAACCGGAGGAAGGTGGGGATGACGTCAAATCATCATGCCCCTTATGACCTGGGCTACACACGTGCTACAATGGATGGTACAAAGGGCTGCAAACCTGCGAAGGTAAGCGAATCCCATAAAGCCATTCTCAGTTCGGATTGCAGGCTGCAACTCGCCTGCATGAAGCCGGAATCGCTAGTAATCGCGGATCAGCATGCCGCGGTGAATACGTTCCCGGGCCTTGTACACACCGCCCGTCACACCACGAGAGTTTGTAACACCCGAAGTCGGTGAGGTAACCTTTATGGAGCCAGCCGCCTAAGGTGGGACAGATGATTGGGGTGAAGTCGTAACAAGGTAGCCGTATCGGAAGGTGCGGCTGGATCACCTCCTTTCTAAGGATAATTACGAGAGCGCTTTTGTTTTGTTCAGTTTTGAATGAGTAATTCATTCAAATAGGAAAGAGAAGCATCACGATGTGATGGATTCTTTCTGCTTTGTTCCTTGAAAACTAGATAATAGATAGAAGGCAATTAATTTTTTTCAAAGCATCTGTAAGACTTTTTTAACGGTTAAGTTAGAAAGGGCGCACGGTGGATGCCTTGGCACTAGGAGCCGATGAAGGACGGGACTAACACCGATATGCTTCGGGGAGCTGTAAGTAAGCTTTGATCCGGAGATTTCCGAATGGGGAAACCCACTGTTCGTAATGGAACAGTATCTTTACCTGAATACATAGGGTACTGAAGGCAGACCCGGGGAACTGAAACATCTAAGTACCCGGAGGAAGAGAAAGCAAACGCGATTTCCTGAGTAGCGGCGAGCGAAACGGAATTAGCCCAAACCAAGAGGCTTGCCTCTTGGGGTTGTAGGACACTCAACATGGAGTTACAAAGGAACGGGGTAAATGAAGTGATCTGGAAAGGTCCGTCGAAGAAGGTAAAAACCCTGTAGTTGAAACTTCGTTCCCTCCTGAGTGGATCCTGAGTACGGCGGGACACGAGAAATCCCGTCGGAAGCAGGGAGGACCATCTCCCAAGGCTAAATACTCCCTAGTGACCGATAGTGAACCAGTACCGTGAGGGAAAGGTGAAAAGCACCCCGGAAGGGGAGTGAAATAGATCCTGAAACCGTGTGCCTACAAGTAGTCAAAGCCCGTTAATGGGTAATGGCGTGCCTTTTGTAGAATGAACCGGCGAGTTACGATTTCATGCGAGGTTAAGTTGATGAGACGGAGCCGCAGCGAAAGCGAGTCTGAATAGGGCGAATGAGTATGAGGTCGTAGACCCGAAACCAGGTGATCTACCCATGTCCAGGGTGAAGTTCAGGTAACACTGAATGGAGGCCCGAACCCACGCACGTTGAAAAGTGCGGGGATGAGGTGTGGGTAGCGGAGAAATTCCAATCGAACCTGGAGATAGCTGGTTCTCTCCGAAATAGCTTTAGGGCTAGCCTCAAGATGAGAGTATTGGAGGTAGAGCACTGATTGGACTAGGGGCCCCCAACGGGTTACCGAATTCAGTCAAACTCCGAATGCCAAATACTTATTCTTGGGAGTCAGACTGCGAGTGATAAGATCCGTAGTCGAAAGGGAAACAGCCCAGACCACCAGCTAAGGTCCCAAAGTATACGTTAAGTGGAAAAGGATGTGGAGTTGCTTAGACAACCAGGATGTTGGCTTAGAAGCAGCCACCATTTAAAGAGTGCGTAATAGCTCACTGGTCGAGTGACTCCGCGCCGAAAATGTACCGGGGCTAAACGTATCACCGAAGCTGTGGATTGACACCATTAGGTGTCGATGGTAGGAGAGCGTTCTAAGGGCGTTGAAGTCAGACCGGAAGGACTGGTGGAGCGCTTAGAAGTGAGAATGCCGGTATGAGTAGCGAAAGAAGGGTGAGAATCCCTTCCACCGAATGCCTAAGGTTTCCTGAGGAAGGCTCGTCCGCTCAGGGTTAGTCGGGACCTAAGCCGAGGCCGAAAGGCGTAGGCGATGGACAACAGGTTGATATTCCTGTACCACCTATACATCGTTTGAACGATGGGGGGACGCAGAAGGATAGGGTAAGCGCGCTGTTGGATATGCGCGTCCAAGCAGTTAGGCCGGAAACGAGGCAAATCCCGTTTCCATTAAGGCGGAGCTGTGATGGCGAGGGAAATATAGTACCGAAGTTCCTGATTCCACGCTGCCAAGAAAAGCCTCTAGTGAGATGTAAGGTGCCCGTACCGCAAACCGACACAGGTAGGCGAGGAGAGAATCCTAAGGTGTGCGAGAGAACTCTCGTTAAGGAACTCGGCAAAATGACCCCGTAACTTCGGGAGAAGGGGTGCTTTTTAGGGTGAATAGCCCAGAAAAGCCGCAGTGAATAGGCCCAGGCGACTGTTTAGCAAAAACACAGGTCTCTGCGAAGCCGCAAGGCGAAGTATAGGGGCTGACACCTGCCCGGTGCTGGAAGGTTAAGGGGAGAGGTTAGCGCAAGCGAAGCTTTGAACCGAAGCCCCAGTAAACGGCGGCCGTAACTATAACGGTCCTAAGGTAGCGAAATTCCTTGTCGGGTAAGTTCCGACCCGCACGAAAGGTGTAACGATCTGGGCACTGTCTCAACGAGAGACTCGGTGAAATTATAGTACCTGTGAAGATGCAGGTTACCCGCGACAGGACGGAAAGACCCCGTGGAGCTTTACTGCAGCCTGATATTGAATTTTGGTACAGCTTGTACAGGATAGGTAGGAGCCTGAGAAGCCGGAGCGCTAGCTTCGGTGGAGGCGTTGGTGGGATACTACCCTGGCTGTATTGAAATTCTAACCCGCGCCCCTTATCGGGGTGGGAGACAGTGTCAGGTGGGCAGTTTGACTGGGGCGGTCGCCTCCTAAAGAGTAACGGAGGCGCCCAAAGGTTCCCTCAGAATGGTTGGAAATCATTCGTAGAGTGTAAAGGCACAAGGGAGCTTGACTGCGAGACCTACAAGTCGAGCAGGGACGAAAGTCGGGCTTAGTGATCCGGTGGTTCCGCATGGAAGGGCCATCGCTCAACGGATAAAAGCTACCCCGGGGATAACAGGCTTATCTCCCCCAAGAGTCCACATCGACGGGGAGGTTTGGCACCTCGATGTCGGCTCATCGCATCCTGGGGCTGTAGTCGGTCCCAAGGGTTGGGCTGTTCGCCCATTAAAGCGGTACGCGAGCTGGGTTCAGAACGTCGTGAGACAGTTCGGTCCCTATCCGTCGCGGGCGCAGGAAATTTGAGAGGAGCTGTCCTTAGTACGAGAGGACCGGGATGGACGCACCGCTGGTGTACCAGTTGTCTTGCCAAAGGCATAGCTGGGTAGCTACGTGCGGACGGGATAAGTGCTGAAAGCATCTAAGCATGAAGCCCCCCTCAAGATGAGATTTCCCATGGCGCAAGCTAGTAAGATCCCTGAAAGATGATCAGGTTGATAGGTCAGAGGTGGAAGCGTGGCGACATGTGGAGCTGACTGATACTAATAGATCGAGGACTTAACCAACGCTTTTTAAAAAATGAAATACCTTCTTATTATCTAGTTTTGAAGGAACAACGTTCCTTTTATGTTTGGTGGCGATAGCGAAGAGGTCACACCCGTTCCCATTCCGAACACGGCAGTTAAGCTCTTCAGCGCCGATGGTAGTTGGGGGTTTCCCCCTGTGAGAGTAGGACGCCGCCAAGCCATTTAAAAAGATCAGCCATCCGGCTGGTCTTTTTTGTTATTCGTAATTTAAAAAAGGTTTTTTATTTTCAGGGACAGCATAGGGCTGGCCTTATTTGAATTGGTTACAATATCATGAGGAGGAATTGGGCCGAATTTAAGTGGTGAAACATTAAGAGAGAAGAAAAATATCAGGTTTTGCATTTATCTTTTTAGGGTATTTATGTAAGATATTTCAACTTTAATGTTCAATGGGGTATGTAACTACATATAATTTGGGGAAAATGGATAATACAGAAAGAGAAAGTGCGTTTAAGTTGCAAAATGCATTATTCCTTGTATAATAATAGTCAAATATAGTCAAAGTCAGAATGGAGGAGGCTGAGTGAGAAACATATCTGATATTATCGAAACTTATTTAAAGCAAGTACTTGAAATAAGTCAAAAAGATATCTTAGAGATTAAAAGAAGTGAAATAGCAGATAAATTTCAGTGTGTTCCTTCTCAAATCAATTACGTAATCAATACCAGGTTTACCATCGAGCGAGGTTATGTTGTAGAGAGTAAGCGTGGAGGCGGCGGTTACATACGCATCATGAAAGTCGAATCGCAGGATTCCGTGCAACTTATCAACCAATTATTATCGCTTATTGGTTCAAGGGTAACCCAATCGATGGCTGAAGGAGTAATTTCAAGGCTGATGAATGAAGACGTCATTAATGAACGAGAAGCAAAGATTATGATGAGCGTCATAGATAGATCGGTGATTTATATCGACCTACCTGACCGCGATGAGCTTAGGGCAAGAATTTTAACTGCGATGCTTACGACTTTAAAATATAAATGAAACTGGCAGAGGTGATGAGCGTTGATTTGCCAAGAATGTCATCAAAGGCCTGCTACCCTGCACTTCACCAAAATCATCAATGGAAAAAAGACTGAAGTCATGATTTGTGAGAAATGTGCTCAGGAAAAAGGTGAAATGTTCATGGATGTAGGTGGACCTGGTTTTTCAATAAATAATTTATTAGCAGGATTGTTGAATATTGAGTCGAATATTCAACAGACAAAGGCAAATGCATTTCCCAAAACGGAAGAGAGGCGTTGCCCGCATTGTCATCGATCTTATAAAGAATTTGTCCATATAGGTAAGTTTGGCTGTGCCGAATGTTATAAAACGTTCAATGAACAGTTAAATCCCATTTTAAAGAGGGTTCATAGCGGCAATACAGCACATATAGGGAAAATTCCAAAAAGGATTGGTGGCACCATATATCTTCGAAAGCAAATTTTGGATTTAAAAGAAGTTTTAAAGGTCCACATTGATCAAGAGGAGTTTGAGAAAGCGGCAGAGGTAAGAGATAAGGTTCGTTCCCTTGAAAAAAGGTATGAAGCGCAAGAGGGAGGCGAGGAATTATGAGCTTGGAAAAGTTTGTAGAAAACGCCTTGAGTTCCTGGATGAGTGCCGAAGGGCCGGAAATCGATATTGTATTGAGTTCGCGGATTCGGCTGGCCAGGAATTTTAAAGACTTTACCTTCCCAACCTCCTTTTCTAACGAAGAAGCTAAAAAAATCATTGAATTGGTCAAAAAAAGAATCGAAGAAGAAGTAACCCCAGAGCTTGGAAAACTGGAACTATTAGAGATTGACCAATTGCAGCCACTGGAAAAGCGTGTTCTCGTTGAAAAACATTTAATCAGTCCCCATTTAGTTGAAGATTCAGCGAAAAGCGCATGTCTCCTTTCGGAAAATGAAGAAATAAGTATCATGATAAACGAAGAGGATCATCTCCGTATTCAATGTTTAATGTCGGGGTTGCAGCTAAAGGAAACCTTAAAGATTGCAAATGTTCTTGACGATTGGATTGAAGAATCCATAGACTATGCATATGATGAGGAAAGAGGATACCTAACTAGTTGTCCGACTAATGTGGGAACAGGATTAAGAGCTTCGGTCATGATGCATCTGCCTGGCCTTGTCCTTACACAGCAGATGAATAATATCATACCGGCTATCAACCAATTGGGGTTGGTGGTTCGAGGGATTTATGGAGAGGGCAGTCAAGCCTTGGGGAATATTTTTCAAATCTCCAATCAAATTACTCTTGGAAAGTCGGAAAGGGATATCGTTGAAGATCTAACAAGTGTAGTGCAACAAATCATAGCCCAGGAACGGTCAGCGAGGGATGCATTAGCGAGGACTTCCCACATACAATTAGAAGATAGAATTTTCCGTTCATATGGGATTTTGTCCAATGCTCGCATCATCGAGACCAAGGAAGCAGCTACCTGTATCTCCGATGTTAGATTAGGGATAGATCTTGGGTATATAAAGAATATTTCTAAAAGCATTCTAAATGAGTTGATGATTTTGACGCAGTCGGGATTTTTACAAAAGTACGCAGGTGGCCCTTTAAGACCCCATGAAAGGGATATCCGTAGAGCGGCACTCATCCGGGAACGCTTGAATTTCACGGAATCTTCCTCCTCATAGAGGTCATTGACCCCTTTAGGGAGTATCAAATTTCATGTAATAGATATAGAGCAAGAAGAAGCTTCTGCCATAACTTAAAGAATTGCCAGCAACTTTATTCAAAACGAAAATTCTTAAGGAGGAATTCCCTATGATGTTTGGTCGTTTTACTGAAAGAGCCCAGAAAGTATTAGCATTAGCCCAAGAAGAGGCAATCCGTTTAGGTCATAATAATATCGGCACGGAACATATTTTACTGGGCCTTGTCCGAGAAGGTGATGGTATTGCAGCCAAAGCGTTATATGCTCTTGGATTGGGTCCGGATAAGATTCAGAAAGAAGTGGAAAATCTAATTGGCCGAGGACAGGATACGGCTCAAACGATACATTATACCCCAAGAGCCAAGAAAGTCATTGAACTTTCCATGGATGAGGCAAGAAAATTAGGTCACTCATATGTTGGGACAGAGCATGTTCTTCTAGGTCTTATCCGAGAAGGGGAAGGTGTAGCTGCCCGCGTATTGAATAATCTGGGAGTAAGTTTAAATAAAGCTCGACAACAAGTATTACAACTTCTGGGAAGCAATGAATCAGGTGGTCACCAAGGTTCAGCCGCTTCAAATGCAAGCACGCCGACACTGGATGGCCTTGCACGTGATTTAACGGCGATTGCCAGGGAAGGAAGTTTGGATCCCGTTATCGGAAGAAGTAAGGAAATACAGCGTGTCATCGAGGTATTAAGCCGTCGTACAAAAAATAACCCAGTATTAATCGGTGAACCTGGGGTTGGTAAAACAGCCATTGCTGAAGGGCTTGCCCAACAGATCATCAATAATGAGGTACCTGAAATTTTACGTGATAAACGCGTAATGACACTTGATATGGGTACTGTTGTGGCTGGTACTAAATACCGGGGTGAATTTGAGGACCGGTTGAAGAAAGTTATGGATGAAATACGTCAGGCGGGTAATATCATCCTATTCATCGATGAATTGCATACATTGATTGGTGCAGGTGGTGCAGAAGGTGCCATTGATGCCTCCAATATCCTTAAACCATCATTGGCGCGAGGTGAATTACAATGTATCGGTGCCACGACTTTGGATGAGTACCGGAAGTATATTGAAAAGGATGCCGCGCTTGAACGTCGTTTCCAGCCAATCCAAGTCGATGAGCCGACTATTGAGGAATCCATCCAAATTCTCAAGGGGCTGCGTGACCGTTATGAGGCACATCACCGCGTATCGATTACTGACGAAGCGATTGATGCCGCAGTCAAATTATCCGACCGTTATATTTCCGATCGCTTTTTACCGGATAAAGCGATTGACTTGATTGATGAAGCTGGTTCCAAGGTTAGGCTGCGTTCATACACAACGCCACCTAACTTAAAAGAACTTGAAGTGAAGCTGGATGATGTTCGTAAGGAAAAGGATGCTTCCGTTCAGAGTCAGGAATTTGAAAAAGCAGCTTCGCTTCGCGATACAGAACAACGCTTAAGAGAACAATTGGAAGAAACGAAAAAGACTTGGAAAGAAAAACAAGGGCAGGAGAACAGTGAAGTGACTGTGGATGACATTGCACACGTCGTATCCAGTTGGACGGGAGTTCCAGTTACTAAATTGGCACAAACAGAGTCAGACAAACTGCTTAATATGGAGTCAATCCTCCATGATCGTGTAATTGGGCAGGAAGAGGCTGTCATTGCGGTTTCTAAAGCAGTACGACGTGCAAGGGCAGGTTTGAAAGATCCTAAACGTCCAATTGGTTCATTCATCTTCTTAGGACCTACAGGGGTCGGTAAAACCGAGCTAGCCCGTGCTTTAGCTGAATCCATTTTTGGTGATGAAGATGCCATGATCCGCATCGATATGTCCGAATATATGGAGAAACATTCGACTTCACGTCTTGTTGGATCCCCTCCAGGATATGTTGGATACGAAGAAGGCGGTCAGTTAACGGAAAAAGTGCGGAGGAAACCATACTCCGTCGTTCTGCTTGATGAAATAGAAAAGGCCCATCCGGATGTCTTCAATATTCTTCTTCAAGTATTGGAAGACGGAAGACTGACAGATTCCAAGGGGCGTACTGTCGATTTTAGGAATACCATCCTGATTATGACATCGAATGTAGGGGCGTCGGCCTTGAAAATTGATAAGTATGTCGGCTTTAATATCCAGGATACTGGCCAGGACTATAAAAATATGAAAGGGAAAGTGATGGAAGAACTCAAACGTGCATTCCGTCCGGAATTCCTGAATCGTATTGATGAAACTATCGTGTTCCACTCATTAGAGAAGGATCATTTGAAACAAATCGTTACATTAATGTCAAATCAGCTTACTACCCGTTTGAAAGAACAGGAGATATACTTGGAGCTGACAGATGCGGCTAGAGAAAAAATTGCTACGGAAGGTTTTGATCCGGAATATGGGGCACGGCCAATCCGCAGGGCACTTCAGAAGCATGTAGAAGATTATCTATCCGAAGAGTTGCTTAAGGGCAACGTGAAAAAAGGGCAAACGGTCGTAATGGATGTCGTGAATAATGAGTTTGCAATCCGACAAGGCGAGCCTGTTAATGTAAGTGAATAACCAGATCCTAAACTTCGAGGTACACGCAGATTCTTTTGCAGTGTACCTCTGTTTTTTATCTATAGGTAGATTTGAGTATAAATGGGACAAGCAGAGTGCAGAGTGAATATTTTTTTTAAAAAACTTAGCCTTAAGAAGGTTTAAATAAAACCGAGGTATAATATCCTTAATATAGATATTTTTTCCAGAGGAAAAGGAGTAATTTATGGCTGTAAAGAAGAAAACAAAATTTATGTGTCAGTCTTGTGGATATGAGTCACCGAAATGGATGGGGAAATGCCCAGGATGCGGTGAATGGAACAAAATGGTCGAGGAAACCGAAATCGTTAAACCTGCTAGAAAAGGCGCTTTTACCAATTCAGAGGTTAGAGGTTCCGGGGAACGGGAGAAGGCAGCACCCATAACGACTATTCAATCAGAAAAAGAACCCCGGATTAAGACGGATTTAATGGAATTGAATCGTGCTCTTGGGGGCGGGATCGTACAGGGATCACTTGTATTGATCGGAGGGGACCCGGGTATCGGTAAGTCCACCCTGCTTTTACAGGTATCATCCCAATTGGCGCATAAACAGAAAAAAGTGCTTTATATTTCTGGTGAAGAATCAGTCAAGCAGACCAAATTGAGAGCGGATCGGCTTGGGACCATGTCGGAAAATCTATTCGTTTATGCTGAAACCGATATGGATTATATCCAACAGGCAATTACGGATGTAAAACCGGATTTGGTCATTATTGACTCCATTCAAACGGTATACCATTCGGAGGTTACATCTGCCCCAGGAAGCGTTTCACAAGTGAGGGAGTGCACAGCCTCACTCATGCGCATTGCTAAAACGAACGGAATCGCGATTTTTATCGTCGGACACGTTACAAAGGAAGGGGCCATCGCGGGGCCACGGCTGCTTGAGCACATGGTTGATACAGTATTATATTTTGAAGGTGAAAGACACCATACATATCGAATTATACGTGCGGTTAAAAATCGCTTTGGTTCGACGAATGAGATGGGTATTTTTGAAATGAAAGAACATGGATTGGAAGAGGTCGCGAATCCATCGGAAATTTTCCTTGAAGAACGGTCGCAGGGAGCCTCGGGTTCCACAGTCGTCGCATCCATGGAGGGCACAAGGCCGGTGCTAGTCGAAATTCAAGCATTGATTTCACCTACGAGTTTTGGCAATCCGAGGCGAATGGCCACGGGAATCGACCACAATCGAGTTTCGCTTTTAATGGCTGTTCTGGAAAAGAGAGTGGGCTTGCTTCTTCAAAACCAAGATGCGTATTTAAAGGTTGCCGGTGGTGTCAAGCTGGATGAACCTGCAATTGACCTTGCTGTCGCAATAAGCATTGCTTCAAGCTTCCGTGATAAACCAACAAACCCTGCCGATTGCATCATTGGTGAAGTGGGGCTGACTGGTGAGGTAAGAAGGGTGTCAAGAATTGAACAAAGGGTGCAGGAAGCAGCAAAATTAGGGTTTGAGCGGGTTATCATACCGGCTAATAATATAGGGGGATGGACCGCGCCGAAGGGTATTAAGATCGTTGGTGTTTCATCGGTTTCGGAGGCTCTTAAACAATCGTTAGGGGGTTAAGTATGACAGATAAAAAAGGGTATGAGAAAACAAAATTGGAAATTCTGCAAATTGTTGCTCCAGGTACCCCGCTTCGGGAGGGGATTGAAAATGTCCTGAGGGCAAACACAGGTGGTTTGATAGTGGTCGGATATAATGAGAAGGTGCGAGTGATCGTGGATGGCGGCTTCGAAATCAACTGCAGCTGTACCCCCAGCACATTATATGAGTTGGCAAAGATGGACGGGGCCATCATTTTAAATGAAACAGCAGATAAGATCATTTTCGCAAATGCCCAACTAGTGCCGGATAACAGTACACCTTCCACAGAAACGGGAATGCGGCATAGGACAGCGGAACGTGTGGCAAGGGAGACCAAGTCGTTGGTCATCGCAATCTCACAACGTCGGAATGTCATCACTTTATATCAAGGAAATTTCCGATACGCCCTTAAAGATATAGGAGTCATACTTGCCAAGGCTAATTTAGCCATCCAGACCTTGGAAAAATACAAGGTGGTCCTGCAGCAGAGCATATCGGTTTTAGGAGCACTCGAGTTTGAGGAAATCGTGACCTATGCCGACCTTTTGCAGGTATTTCACCGATATGTAATGGTGCTCAGAATCAAGGCGGAGCTATTAACGTACCTTAATGAGCTTGGTACGGAAGGAAGATTGATCCGTTTGCAAATGAATGAAATTCTGGCAGATATTGAAACGGAAGGAAAATGGCTTATCAAGGATTATACCTCCAGTAATGATGAAAATCCCGAGGAAATCATTTTTAGGCTTCAAGAGTTGGCCATGCAGGAAAAACTGGATGAAAGCATTCTTCTAAAGGTGCTGGGCTATCATGGATACATACACCTTGATGAGTCAGTACATCCCCGTGGTTACCGTATTCTTCATAAAATCCCACGCTTGCCGGGTTTGATCATCGAAAATTTAGTGAAACAGTTCGGAAGCTTTAGTGAAGTCAATAAAGCTACGGTTGAAAACCTTGACGATGTGGAGGGCATAGGCGAAGTCCGCGCCAATAAAATCAAAGAAGGACTCCGGATTTTGAAAAATCAGCTTGTCACAAATAGAAGGATGTAGGTGCAGCTGGCCTTTTAAATTCCCCTGAACTAGCTTGAAATTGATTGGTGTTTATTTTTGACACTCAAAACTCAGGGTGCTAGGCTAATATTACGAAAAAGAGAAAAAATCATATTTGTAAATCCACTAATTCCTTAAGTGAATTTAACGTATATAATGAAAACGAATTTTCGAAGGTTTCATTTTATTTTATTGGTCAATAATGAATAGAAGGAGGTGAAAGGGATGTTAAAACGCATTATACAAGCATGCTTCTTAATAGTCGGCGGAACACTTGGTATGTTACTTATTCCAGAATTATTAATTGTTTTACATGCAGATGATATTGCTTTAATAAACAATCCTTATGTAAGTGTACTGTTGGGTGCCATTATCTTTTATCTTATAACTTTTTGGGCAGTAGATCATGTGATCTATTTTATGAAGTGGCTGGAGGAACAGCTTGTAAAGATACCAATTACGGATATAATCTTTGGCAGCGTCGGTCTTTTAGTGGGACTGCTTGCGGCGTTCTTGGTTGGCTCCGCCTTCAGTGCCATCAAGGTTCCTATTTTAAATACAGTGGTTCCCATCATCCTTACGCTTTTATTTGGTTATCTTGGTTTTCAGGTGGGCTTTAAAAAGCGTGATGAGCTATTGAGTTTATTCACGAAAAGCAATAAGAAAAAGAACACTGATGGTGAAGCGAGCGAAGAGGATGAAGAGGGGTATAGCAAGCGGCTTAAGATTCTCGATACAAGCGTCATCATTGATGGTAGAATTGCGGATATTTGTCAGACAGGCTTTCTGGAGGGTACCATAGTCATTCCTCAATTCGTATTAAACGAACTGCAGCACATTGCCGATTCATCTGATGCATTGAAAAGGAATCGTGGAAGACGTGGTTTGGATATCTTGAATCGGATTCAAAAAGATCTTCCGATTAAAGTGGAGATGTACGAGGGGGATTTTGAAGACATTCAGGAAGTGGACAGTAAACTAGTGAAACTTGCCAAAATATCGGGCGGAATGGTCGTTACCAATGATTTCAATTTAAACAAAGTATGCGAGTTTCAAAATGTGGCGGTCCTTAATATCAATGACCTTGCCAATGCCGTAAAACCTGTTGTGCTTCCTGGGGAAGAGATGAATGTTCAGGTCATCAAGGACGGGAAAGAGCAGAACCAGGGCATCGCTTATTTAGACGATGGCACCATGATCGTTGTCGAGGGTGGCCGTGACCATATCGGGAAACGCATCGATGTACTTGTCACAAGTGTATTGCAAACCTCTGCAGGCCGTATGATATTCGCTAAACCGAAACTATTAGAAAAAGCATTATAAAGAAGAGTAGGAGAAACCGTTATGTTTTATGAAGTAGTGATACCTGCAGCTGGACAAGGCAAAAGAATGAAGGCGGGCAAGAATAAACTTTTTATTGAACTATCGGGTATCCCGATCATTGTTTATACACTGCGTGTCTTCGAAGAAGATCCTGACTGTCGGGGGATTATCCTTTCGATAAACCCGGCAGAAAAGGATTATTTCAGTCAATTGATTGCAGCATATGGGCTTAAAAAGGTCAAGAAACTGGTCATGGGTGGCAAGGAGCGCCAACAAAGCGTTTATAATGGACTGCAACATGCAGGAGAAGAAATCGTCCTGGTCCACGACGGTGCCCGCCCTTTTATCAATGTTGGGCAAATCAGTGAATTGACTACTGCAGCCTCCCTTCATGGAGGTGCCGTAATTGCAGTGCCCGTTAAGGATACGATTAAAAAAGCGTCAAACAATAAGGTAGTGGAAACAGTGGAACGATCTAGCTTGTGGGCGGTACAAACTCCACAAGCTTTTCGTGTATCCATATTAAAAAGCGCGTATGAACAGGCAGAAGCTGATGCATTTTTAGGGACGGATGATGCAAGTTTGCTAGAGCGGATCAATGAACAGGTAGTTATTATTGAGGGCAATTATGATAATATTAAAATTACGACTCAGGAAGACCTTTATTTTGCAGAAGCGATTTTACATAAACAACATGGAAAAAGATGATTGGGGAGAATGATATGTTTAGAATAGGACAAGGATATGACGTTCATCAGCTTGTGGAGGGGAGACCTTTGATTATTGGCGGGATTACGATTCCGTATGAGAAAGGTTTGCTAGGTCATTCGGATGCGGATGTCCTTCTGCATACTGTTGCTGATGCCTGCTTGGGGGCAATTGGTGCCGGGGATATCGGTAAGCATTTTCCGGATACCGATCCTGAATTTAAAGATGCCGATTCGGCAAAACTGCTGCAGTATATTTGGGCGATCGTAAAAAAAGAAGGATATTCCCTAGGCAATGCGGACTGTACAATCATTGCACAAAGCCCGAAAATGGCACCGTATATTGAGGAAATGCGCGGCAGGATTGCTGAACTTTTAGATGCGCCGATAGACAGAATTAATGTAAAGGCGACCACTACCGAGAAACTTGGATTTACAGGCAGGAGCGAAGGAATCGCGGCACAGGCTGTGGTTTTATTGGTTAAATCAAACTAATTTCGTTTTTAGAGTGGATGCCTTTATCCCAATGTATTTAAATGATAATATATACAATAGAATAGAACGACTGGGAGGTCTATATATATCATGAGCAGCGATATTCGAGTTCGCTATGCACCGAGTCCGACTGGACATTTACATATTGGTAATGCACGGACTGCTTTATTTAACTATTTATACGCACGAAATAAAGGCGGGAAATTCATCATCCGTATTGAAGATACCGACCAAAAGAGAAATATTGAAGGCGGAGAGGAAAGTCAGCTTAAATATTTGAAATGGCTTGGTATGGATTGGGATGAAGGTGTTGATGTTGGCGGTGAATTCGGGCCATATCGTCAATCCGAAAGGAACGACCTTTATCAGGAATTGTATCAAGAGCTTTTAGATAAGGGTTTGGCATATAAATGCTATTGTACGGAAGAAGAGCTTGAAGCAGAGCGTGAAGGACAGGTCGAACGGAATGAAACGCCAAAATATTCAGGGAAGTGCAAGCATTTAACTGAAGAAGAGCAAGCGGAACTAGTGGCTCAAGGAAGAAAACCGAGCATTCGCTTTGCCGTTCCAGCTGGGAAGGTCCTTACTTTCAAAGATATGGTTAAGGATGAGGTTTCGTTTGAAGCGGATGGCTTTGGTGATTTTGTCATCGTTAAAAAAGATGGCATTCCAACCTATAACTTTGCAGTGGCCGTCGATGATCACTTGATGAAGATTTCCCATGTCCTTCGCGGTGATGATCATATCTCCAATACTCCCAAACAACTGATGATTTACGAAGCTTTCGGCTGGGAACCGCCGGTATTCGGACATATGACGCTGATTGTAAACGAAAGCAGGAAGAAACTGAGTAAACGTGATGAGTCCATCATTCAATTCATTGAGCAATATGAAGAGCTTGGTTATGTACCTGAAGCTTTATTCAATTTCATTACATTATTAGGATGGTCTCCGGTCGGGGAAGAAGAGATTTTCACGAAGGAAGAATTCATTAATCTTTTCGATGCTGATCGGCTGTCTAAATCACCTGCACTTTTCGATAAACAAAAGCTTACATGGATGAATAACCAATATGTGAAGCAATTGGACGGAAATCGTGCAGTGGAATTGTCAATGCCTCACTTAATTAAAGCCGGGAAGGTTTCAGAGACACTGACCGCCGAAGAAGAAGAGTGGGTACATGGGCTAGTTTCCCTTTTTCAAGAGCAGATGAGCTATGGAGCGGAAATAGTCGAGCTATCTGAACTGTTTTTCATGGATGAGGTCGTGTTCGAAGAAGAAGCCAAGGAAGTACTGGCTGAAGAACAGGTACCGGAAGTCATGAAAGCTTTCCTTCAGGAGATCGATGGCCTTGAAGAATTTAACGCGGATGAAATCAAGAAGTCGATTAAAGCCGTACAAAAAAGCACAGGCCATAAAGGGAAAAAATTATTCATGCCGATAAGGGCGGCCGTCACGGGTCAAACACATGGTCCTGACTTGCCTAAGGCGATTTCATTACTGGGCAAAGAAAAAATTAAACAGCGTATTCAGAGTATTTTATATTAACAATTTGTCAAAAATGTAATATAGTATTTAATAATCTTACAAAAGAACGCGTAGATGGGGAGAAGTAAGTAAACGAAGCTTTTTAGAGAGAACCATAACCTGCTGAAAGTGGTTCAAGCCTCTCGTTTTCTGAAATGCACCCTTGAGTCCTTTGCTGAACTAACCTATAGTAGGCACAGGCGGAATGTCCTCCGTTACAGGGATTAAAGTTGGGGATGAATAAACAGGAAAAAGCTTTACCTGCTTCGTACATTCCAAACAGAGTGGAACCGCGCTTAAAGCGTCTCTGTCTATTTGGACAGAGACGCTTTTTTATATGCTTTAAAAGCTTCAAAGGGGATGTTGGAAAAGAACGCAACATAGGGGGGAATCATTTTGTTAAAGGTGTTTAAAGAGGATATCGAAGTGGTTTTTGATCAAGATCCTGCTGCGCGCAGCTATTTGGAAGTCATATTGACGTACGCGGGTTTACATGCGATTTGGAGTCATAGGATGGCTCATGCACTATTTAAGAAGAAATTCTTTTTCCTGGCAAGAAGTATATCTCAGATCAGTAGGTTTTTTACCGGAATTGAAATTCATCCAGGGGCTACGATTGGCCGTCGTTTCTTCATTGACCATGGAATGGGGATCGTCATTGGCGAAACTTGTGAAATTGGCGACAATGTATCTGTCTTTCAAGGTGTAACCCTTGGGGGGACAGGAAAGGAAAAGGGAAAACGTCATCCTACGATAAAGGATAACGTTTTGATTGCTACAGGAGCAAAAGTGCTGGGTTCCATCACTGTTGGGGAAAACTCAAAAATCGGTGCAGGATCGGTCGTTTTAAAGGAAGTGCCACCTAATTCCACAGTGGTGGGTATTCCAGGTAAAGTGGTCATTCAAGATGGTATCAAAATCAACAAAGATCTAAATCATTGTGATCTTCCTGATCCAATCGCTGATCGCTTTAAGGAATTGGATAGTGAAATCAGGGCTTTAAGAGCGAAGATGGCTGAACAGAAGCAGAAGGAAAGGAGTCTATAATATGGCGATTAAAATATATAACACAGCTACAAGAAAAAAGGAAACCTTCGTCCCGATGGAAGAGGGAAAGGTGAAGATGTACGTATGCGGACCCACTGTCTATAATTACATTCATATTGGTAATGCAAGACCGGCAATCGTATTCGATACCGTTCGTAGGTATTTGGATTACCGCGGATATGATGTGCAATTCGTTTCGAACTTTACGGATGTGGATGATAAGCTGATTCGTGCGGCAAAAGAATTGGGGGAAGATGTCCCAACCATATCAGAGCGTTTCATCAAGGCTTATTTTGAAGACGTGTCGGCGTTGGGCTGCAAAAAAGCCGATGCTCACCCAACCGTAATGGAGAACATGGATGCAATCATTGAATTCATCTCGGCATTAATTGAGAAAGGATTCGCTTATGAATCCGAAGGGGATGTGTATTACCGAACTCGTAAGTTTGAGGGTTATGGAAAACTTTCACATCAGTCCATCGATGAGCTGCGAGTGGGGGCACGTATTGAAATAGGGGAGAAAAAACAAGATGCCCTTGATTTTGCCCTTTGGAAAACGGCAAAGGATGATGAAATATCTTGGGAGAGCCCATGGGGTAAAGGGCGTCCTGGCTGGCATATCGAATGCTCCGCAATGGTCAAAAAGTATTTGGGTGATACAATCGATATTCATGCCGGAGGTCAAGATCTGGCTTTCCCGCATCATGAAAATGAAATTGCACAATCCGAAGCATTGACGGGTAAGACTTTTGCGAATTATTGGATGCATAACGGGTATATAAATATTGAGAATGAAAAAATGTCTAAGTCCTTAGGCAATTTCGTCCTTGTGCACGACATCATTCAGAAGCATGATCCACAAGTGTTACGCTTCTTTATGTTATCTGTACATTACCGTCATCCCATCAATTATAGTGAAGAAGTGCTTGAAAATGTAAAAGCGTCCCTCGATCGCTTAAGGACATCTTATCAAAACTTAAAGCATCGCCTTCAAGTTAGTGACGGATTGACTGAGAATAATGATGTTTGGTTGGGGAAGCTGAATGAATTACATGAACAATTCATTAAAGAAATGGACGATGATTTCAACACAGCTAATGCAATATCCATGCTCTTTGAACTTTCCAAACAGGCAAATTATTACTTGATGGAGAAAAACACAGACAAGGAAGTGATTGATGCTTTCCTTGATAAATTCAACATCTTATTTTCTGTCCTAGGGTTGTCCCTTGAAGAAGAGGGGCTTTTGGATGAAGAAATTGAAGGCTTGATACAGCAGAGAATTCAAGCGCGGAAAGACCGCAATTTTGGGTTGTCCGATGAAATTCGTGATCGCTTGAAAAACATGAATATCATATTAGAGGATACCCCTCAAGGTACAAGATGGAAAAGAGGGTAATTAATGCTTCATTACGATAGTAAGGTAGATGCAAAAATGCTGAACAGTCTTGCTTTGGCATATATAGGTGATGCTGTATACGAAACGTATATACGGCATCACCTCATTCAAAAAGGAGCGGTCAAGCCCAATCTACTACACAAAAAAGCTACATCTTTTGTAGCTGCTAAAGCGCAAAATAAAATCATCCACTTTTTCCTGGAGTCAGATTGGTTATCGGAAGAGGAATCCGCTGTCGTTCGGCGCGGCCGAAATGCAAAATCCGGTACGGTACCGAAGAATACAGATGTGCAAACGTATCGCTACAGTACAGCCTTCGAGGCACTTATGGGATTTTTGTATTTATCCGGTCGAATAGAAAGAATGGAAGAACTCATCAAAAAATCCATTGAATACATTGAAGAAGAAAAGGGGAGTAACCCATGAGCGAAGAATATATCATTGGCAGAAACCCCGTATTGGAAGCACTTCGCTCCGAACGGGATATTAATAAAATTTGGATAGCCGAGGGCTCGCAAAAAGGCTCGATGCAACCACTAATCGGTCTGGCGAAGGAAAAGAAGGTATTCGTGCAAATCGTACCGAAGAAAAAAATTGACCAAATGGCAGAAGGCATCCATCAAGGCGTTATCGCACAAGTGGCCGCATATGAATATGTGGAGCTGGATGACTTATTCGCAAAAGCGGCTGAGCGGGACGAAGCACCTTTTTTCATGATCCTTGATGAAGTTGAAGATCCGCATAATTTAGGTTCGATCATGAGGACGGCTGATGCAGTTGGGGCCCATGGAATCATCATCCCAAAAAGAAGAGCGGTGGGCTTGACGGCAACAGTGGCAAAAGCTTCGACGGGTGCAATCGAATATATTCCGGTAGCTCGCGTTACAAATTTGGCACGAGCGGTTGAAGAGTTGAAAGAGCGAGGGGTATGGATAGTCGGTACCGATGCGAAAGGCAGCGATGATTACCGTAACATGGACGGAAAAATGCCTATCGGACTTGTTATCGGCAGCGAAGGAAAAGGCATGGCACGGCTAATGAAGGACAAATGTGATTTTCTCATCCGTCTCCCTATGGCAGGACAAGTAACTTCGTTAAATGCATCGGTAGCGGCCGGTTTATTGATGTATGAGGTTTATAGAAAAAGAAATCCTCTAGGGCAATGATGGAATGAATATTCTGTTGGTGGACGGTTATAACATTATTGGGGCTTGGCCGGAACTGAGAGAATTAAAAGAACGGGATCTTGCTGCTGCAAGAGACCGGTTGATAGAAATGATGGCGGAATATCAAGCATTTACCGGATACCGTGTAATTATCGTATTTGACGCTCAATATGTTCAGGGAATTGCCCGTATATTCAAAAATCACAAAGTTGACGTAATTTTTACAAAAGAAAATGAAACTGCGGATGAAAGAATAGAAAAGATGGCCATTGAACTGAATAATGTCAAAACGCAAATTCAAGTGGCAACCTCTGACTTCACGGAACAGTGGGTGATCTTTGGCCAAGGGGCCCTAAGGAAATCCGCTCGTGAACTGCTTATTGAAATGGAAGAAATTCAAGGCGAAATCAAGAAAGATGTACGAAAAACAACGACGATAAGACCTGTGGCCAAAATTCCTTTAAGTGAAGAAGTGGCAGAAATTTTCGAAAAATGGCGTCGAGGTAAAATTTGAACCATTGACGGGTAAAATTTACCTGCTGTATAATATTTCTATCTGAGTCAGGTCAGGGGGATATAATGTGGGTCTCAAATTCGGAATGAAGCTGAACGAAAAGTATCTGCAGTTTGAGGATGATGAATTGATAGGGTTGGTGCACACTGGAGACAGTGAGGCGCTGGATTATTTGATCCAAAAGTATCGTAATTTTGTAAGAGCGAAAGCAAGGACTTATTTCTTGATTGGTGCCGATAAGGAAGACATCGTGCAAGAAGGTATGATTGGTTTATATAAAGCCGTCCGTGATTTTAAAGGGGATAAATTATCTTCCTTTAAAGCATTTGCAGAACTATGCATTACGAGGCAGATCATTACAGCTATCAAAACAGCAACACGTCAAAAACATATTCCGCTCAATTCCTATGTTTCCCTGGACAAGCCCATTTATGATGAGGAATCGGACCGAACTCTAATGGATATTATATCGGGTACGAAAGTTTTGGACCCGGAAGAACTGATCATCAACCAAGAAGAGTTTGACGATATCGAATTAAAGATGGCCGAGCTCCTGAGTGATCTTGAGAGAAAAGTGTTAGCTCTTTACCTGGATGGACAAACCTACCAAGAAATTTCGGAAGAGTTGAACCGGCATGTTAAGTCAATCGACAACGCCCTTCAGCGAGTGAAAAGAAAGCTCGAGCGCTATCTGGAAGTAAGGGAAATCAGTTTATAATCCCTCCGCTTTTTCCGCTTAATTTCATCTGTCCCTTCTCCACAAGGAAGTTTATTATTCACTAAAATTTTTAATGGATGTTAAGTAACCGAAGTTTTGATTTCCGGTGTCCGTATTGGTGAAACCCGCTTTGATATTGACAATAAAAAACAGCCGTGATAAGGTTTTATGGATATAGTAGATAGGATAGGTGTATCTAATGCGAAAAAAAATAGTTCTTGCATGCACTGATTGCGGTTCAAGAAATTATAGTTATGAGAGCAAACAATCGACAAGCGGCGAACGACTGGAAATCAAGAAATTTTGCAGTACATGCAACTCACACTCGATTCATAAAGAAACGAAATAACCGTTTTATAAATAGATTGACAGAAGCTTCTAATGCTTGGAGGTACATTCATGAAACGTTTTACCGAATTTTTCAGCGGAGTCGCTCGCGAAATGCGAAAAGTAAGCTGGCCGAAACGCAAGGAGCTTACCAAATATACAATCGTGGTAGTAACGACTGTATTGTTTATGGCTTTATTCTTTACAGTGGTCGATTTGGGCATTTCCGAATTAATTCGCTTAGTTATTGAATAAGAGATTCGAAAATAAGGTATAATAGTGATAGAATAATATGTGTCAGCAGAAAAGCCCGGAAACGGGTTTTTTAATTTGTCTTTTTTAATAAGTGAAGAAGCTCAAAATCGAGCACTGCTGTAATATGAATCATCACAATATTTTCTAGTTAAGTCAGGATGACGCCGGTATGGTTTTTTGGCTAAAACGTTCAAAGATAAAGATTAATAAAGAAAATGATTGATTGCAGGGAGGGAAGGACGTTAAAGTCCTAACACATGGAAAAGAATTGGTATGTAGTTCACACCTATTCAGGTTATGAGAACAAGGTTAAGGCTAACTTGGAAAAACGTGTTGAAACTATGGGGATGGAAGACAAGATCTTTCGCGTTGTAGTTCCAGAAGAAGAAGAAACAGAAGTGAAAGATGGCAAAAAGAAAGTGACCAAAAAGAAAGTATTTCCAGGTTATGTATTGGTTGAGATCATCATGACGGATGATTCATGGTACGTTGTCCGGAATACGCCTGGCGTAACAGGTTTCGTAGGTTCATCTGGAGCTGGGTCAAAACCGACTGCATTGCTTCCGGAAGAAATTGAAGTCGTCCTTAAACGAATGGGCGTGGATGAAAGCAAAATCGAAGTTGATTTTGAAATCGGTGATACGGTTCAAGTTAAAGAAGGACCTTTCGCAACCTTTGCAGGGCCAATTGAAGAACTTGATAAAGACAAAGGGAAAGTAAGGGTCCTAGTCAATATGTTCGGTCGTGATACACCGGTTGAACTTGATTTTAATCAAGTGGAAAAATTATAAACGGAAAAAAACTTGAAATTGCCTTTTGAAAGTGGTAAAATTTCAAAGGTCAGTATGTTTCAATTTTTAGGCCTCAACGATACAAGCATTCTTTATTAATATATAAAGAATTCAAGATGAGTGGGAGGGTATTACCCTATTACCACATCACGGACTTATAAGGAGGTGTGTCTCGTGGCTAAAAAAGTAATTAAAATGGTTAAATTGCAAATTCCTGCTGGTAAAGCGAATCCGGCACCGCCAGTCGGTCCTGCATTAGGTCAAGCTGGTGTAAACATCATGGGATTCTGTAAGGAGTTCAACGCTCGTACAGCAGATCAAGCTGGTCTAATTATTCCTGTTGAAATCACGGTATTTGAAGACCGTTCATTTACATTCATTACAAAAACTCCGCCGGCTGCAGTATTGCTTAAGAAAGTAGCTGGTATCGAGTCTGGTTCTGGTGAACCTAACCGTAATAAAGTTGCTACAGTCAAGCGTGATCAAGTGCGCGAGATTGCTGAAACTAAAATGCCTGACCTAAACGCTGCAAGCGTTGAAGCTGCAATGCGTATGGTTGAAGGTACTGCTCGCAGCATGGGTATTGTCATCGAAGACTAATCCATGTAATTGCTATTTGTTTCTACGGGGTTGCGATTGATACTCGCAACCTTTATTCGTGGGAGGTCATTCCGTTAAAACCACAATTTAGGAGGATTTATATCATGGCGAAAAAAGGTAAAAAGTATCTTGAAGCAGCTAAGCTTGTAGAAGTTTCTAAGGCTTATGCTGTAACTGAAGCAATCGAAGTTGCTAAAAAAGCAAACTTCGCAAAATTCGATGCGACTGTTGAAGTTGCTTTCCGTTTAGGCGTAGACCCTAAGAAAGCTGACCAACAAATTCGTGGAGCTGTTGTTCTGCCGAATGGTACTGGTAAAACTCAACGCGTATTAGTGTTCGCTAAAGGCGAAAAAGCAAAAGAAGCGGAAGCTGCTGGTGCTGACTACGTTGGCGAATCTGACTACATCAACAAAATCCAACAAGGATGGTTCGAATTCGATGTAATCGTTGCGACTCCAGACATGATGGGTGAAGTTGGTAAACTTGGCCGTGTATTAGGACCTAAAGGTTTAATGCCTAACCCTAAAACTGGCACAGTAACTTTCGATGTAACGAAAGCTGTTAATGAAATCAAAGCTGGTAAAGTTGAATACCGCGTAGATAAAGCTGGTAACATCCATGCTCCAATCGGTAAAGTATCTTTCGAAGATGCTAAACTAGTGGAAAACTTCACTACTATCTATGATACATTAATGAAAGTTAAACCTGCGGCTGCTAAAGGAACTTACATGAAAAATGTTTCTGTAACAACTACAATGGGCCCTGGTGTGAAAGTTGATCCTTCTACTTTCAATAAATAATTGACATATCAAAACTATTATTGTTATAATAAGTTTTGTTGTGAATAAATGAATACTATTTGTACCGTAGACAGTAGGTGCTCATTACGAGCTTAATTCCCTGCCGAGGTAATTCGATAATAATAGTCCTAGACTATGACTTTTGAAATTACTGCCTTCATGTCTGCAATAGAGATGAAGGCTTTTTCTTTGAAACGGTATAAATGTTTTCAAGCAAATCTACAGGAGGTGTAAGGATGAACGCAATTATTGAACAAAAGCAAAAAATCGTTGCTGAGATTTCTGATAAGTTAACTTCAAGCCAATCAACAGTAGTTGTTGACTACCGTGGATTGACTGTTGCTGAAGTAACAGAACTTCGTAAGCAACTTCGTGAAGCTGGCGTTGAGTTTAAAGTTTACAAAAACTCTATGACTCGCCGTGCTGCTGAAAGTGCTGAACTTAGCGCTTTGAACGAATCATTAACAGGTCCAAACGCAATTGCATTCTCAACTGAAGATGTTATTGCGCCAGCAAAAATCCTTAACGATTTTGCGAAAAAACATGAAGCTTTAGAAATCAAAGCTGGAGTTATCGAAGGAAATGTTGCAACTGCTGAAGAAATTAAAGCTCTTGCAGAACTACCTTCACGCGAAGGCCTACTTTCAATGCTACTCAGCGTGCTACAAGCACCTATGCGCGGACTTGCTCTTGCTACAAAAGCTGTTGCAGAGCAAAAAGAAGAACAAGGCGCGTAAGCTAACCGCTTATCTAGCCTATTGATTCAAAAAAAACCAACCATTTCGAGGAGGAAATAAAAATGACTAAAGATCAAATCATTGAAGCAGTTAAAAATATGACTGTTTTAGAATTAAACGACCTTGTAAAAGCAATCGAAGAAGAATTCGGCGTAACTGCAGCTGCACCTGTAGCTGTAGCTGCTGCTGGTGGCGCTGCTGCTGAAGAAAAAACTGAGTTTGATGTAATCCTTACATCTGCTGGAGATCAAAAAATCAAAGTTATCAAAGCTGTACGTGAAGTTACAGGTCTTGGACTTAAAGAAGCAAAAGAACTTGTTGACAACACTCCAAAAGCAATCAAAGAAGCTGCTTCTAAAGAAGAAGCTGAAGAAATCAAAGCTAAACTTGAAGAAGTTGGAGCTGGCGTTGAAGTTAAGTAATCTTGCATAAACAAAAAGCTCGCTATCACTGGCGGGCTTTTTTTCTTCATTTTTAAAGAAATGACGGAAACTAGCCGTTAATGGTTTGGTAACGAGAGGATTTCGTTATTAGAACATTCCGGCGTGCAAGCATCCATTCTTCAATTCTCTTCTCTCATTAAATCTTCAATATTCCTTTCTGATAGGGGGAGATGACTCTGACAGAGCATTACTACTCACATAAACCGGATGTCGTAAGCAATCCGAAATTTTGGGATTTCACATTAAAGGGACGTACATTTCGCTTCAAAAGTGATAATGGTGTTTTTTCGAAAAAGGAAGTTGATTTCGGATCGCGTCTTTTGGTTGAGAGTTTTAACCTTGATGAAGCTGTAAAAGGAGATATTCTTGATGTTGGTTGCGGATATGGACCAATCGGAATATCGATTGCGGCAGCTTATCCCGAAAGAACGATAGAAATGATTGATATAAATAGCAGGGCAGTTGAATTGTCAAAAGAGAATGCGGCTTCTAATGGGATCGCAAATGTGAAGATATACGAAAGTGATCGTTTTGACAAAGTTGCCTCCAATCAATTCGCGGCGATTCTTACGAACCCTCCCATTCGCGCAGGTAAAAGTGTAGTCCACGAAATTTTAGAAGAAGGCTATCGCAGTTTGGTAGCTGGTGGAGAATTATGGGTTGTCATTCAAAAAAAACAAGGGGCTCCATCCGCAATGGATAAAATGGAGCAATTATTTGGAAATGTTGAAGTGCCCGTTAAGAAAAAAGGTTACTATATACTATTATCCAAAAAGGTTTGACTCTAAATTTTCGCTATGTTAGTATTATAAAATGCATATATATAATTCCGTAACTATGCAATTTTTATACCATTGATGTATAATCAATGGATAATATGGAAAAAATATATAAATAATAGTTCGTTTTATGAGAAATAGTGGTTTTTAAAATAAAAACCATTTTCTTTTTGTCTATGGAAATGATTCCTTTTCCGAGGCAAATGGATCCTTATAACGCTTGATTTAAGGGGTGAATCAGTTGACAGGTCAACTTGTTCAGTATGGACGACACCGCCAACGTAGAAGTTATGCAAGAATCAGTGAGGTTTTGGATCTTCCGAATCTGATTGAAATTCAAACAGCTTCTTATCAATGGTTTCTAGATGTAGGTTTAAAGGAAATGTTCCAGGATATTTCTCCTATTGAGGATTTTACAGGTAATTTATCGTTAGAATTCATCGATTACAGCTTAGCTGAGCCGAAGTATTCTGTGGAAGAAACAAAAGAACGCGATGTTACGTATTCTGCACCACTTCGTGTGAAAGTGCGCCTTGTTAACAAAGAAACAGGGGAAGTGAAAGACCAGGATGTATTTATGGGCGACTTCCCGCTGATGACTGAAACAGGTACATTTGTCATCAATGGTGCTGAACGGGTAATTGTATCCCAATTAGTGCGCTCACCGAGTGTTTACTACAATGGAAAAATGGATAAAAACGGTAAGCTTGGATTCTCTGCGACCGTTATTCCTAACCGTGGAGCATGGCTCGAATATGAAACAGACGCCAAGGATGTTGTGTATGTTCGGATCGACCGCACCAGGAAATTACCGATTACGGTATTGATGCGTGCCCTTGGATTCGGAACAGATCAAGAAATCATCGATTTAATCGGAGACAACGAATACCTTCGCAACACTCTTGAAAAGGATAACACCGAGAGTGTAGAAAAAGCATTACTAGAAATCTATGAGCGTCTACGCCCAGGTGAACCGCCTACTGTCGAAAACGCGAAAAGTCTTTTAGTATCCCGCTTTTTTGATCCGAAACGTTATGATTTAGCTAATGTAGGCCGTTATAAAATTAATAAAAAACTGCATATCAAGAACCGTTTATTCGGACAACGTATTGCAGAGACTTTGATTGATCCTGAAACAGGTGAAATCATCGTTGAAAAAGGGACAATGCTTGATCGTCGGACTCTTGATAGGATCCTGCCTCATATCGAAGGTGGAATCGGATTCAAAACATTCCATCCATCAGGCGGTGTAGTAGAGGAAGAAACTCTTCTTCAACCTATTAAAGTGTTTGCGCCAAACGATGCTGAAGGCGAAAAAGTGATCAATATCATCGGTAATGCCTATGTGACCGACCAGGTCAAAAACATTACACCGGCTGATATCATTTCTTCCATCAGTTATTTCTTTAATTTATTGCATGGTGTGGGAATCACGGATGACATTGACCATTTAGGTAACCGTCGTCTGCGTTCCGTTGGTGAATTGCTGCAAAACCAATTCAGAATTGGTTTATCCCGTATGGAGCGTGTTGTCCGTGAAAGAATGTCCATTCAGGATACGAATACAATCACTCCACAGCAACTAATCAACATTCGCCCGGTCATTGCATCCATTAAAGAGTTCTTTGGAAGCTCACAGCTTTCCCAATTCATGGATCAAACGAACCCGTTGGCTGAATTGACACATAAACGTCGTCTATCTGCATTGGGACCTGGTGGTCTGACACGTGAGCGTGCTGGCTTTGAAGTACGTGACGTTCATTATTCCCACTATGGCCGCATGTGTCCGATCGAAACGCCTGAGGGACCGAATATTGGTTTGATTAACTCATTATCCAGTTTCGCAAAGGTTAACCCATATGGCTTCATTGAAACACCATACCGCCGTGTGGACCCTGAAACAGGTAAAATCACAAGCCAAATTGACTACTTAACAGCTGATGAGGAAGATAATTATGTAGTTGCCCAAGCGAATGTACGACTGTCAGATGACGGCTCATTCCTTGATAATGATGTTGTTGCACGTTTCCGCGGTGAAAATACCGTTGTTCCGCGTGACCGCGTAGATTACATGGATGTATCTCCTAAACAGGTTGTATCTGCTGCGACAGCATGTATTCCTTTCTTGGAAAATGATGACTCCAACCGTGCCCTTATGGGAGCGAACATGCAACGTCAAGCAGTTCCTTTGCTGCAACCGGAAGCCCCTCGAGTAGGAACGGGTATGGAGTATGTTTCAGCGAAAGACTCCGGTGCTGCTGTAATCTGTAAACACCCTGGTATCGTAGAGCACGTTGAATCACGTGAAGTATGGGTACGTAGGGTAAGTGAGGTTGACGGACAGCAAGTAAAAGGAAACCTTGATAAATACCGTCTATTAAAATTCATTCGTTCCAACCAAGGAACGTGCTATAATCAACGCCCTATCGTAAGTGTTGGCGACAACGTTGTAAAAGGTGAAATTCTTGCTGATGGTCCTTCAATGGAAAAAGGTGAGTTGGCACTTGGACGTAACGTATTGGTTGCCTTCATGACATGGGATGGATATAACTATGAAGATGCCATCATCATGAGTGAAAGATTGGTTAAAGATGATGTGTACACTTCCATTCATATTGAAGAATATGAATCTGAATCACGCGATACAAAATTAGGACCTGAAGAAATCACACGTGATATCCCTAACGTAGGGGAAGATGCGCTTCGTAATCTTGATGAGCGCGGAATAATCCGTGTGGGTGCTGAAGTGAAAGACGGAGACCTTCTCGTTGGTAAAGTCACGCCTAAAGGTGTAACGGAACTGACTGCTGAGGAACGTCTATTACATGCAATCTTCGGTGAAAAAGCACGTGAAGTAAGGGATACATCACTTCGTGTACCTCACGGCGGCGGCGGAATCGTTCTTGATGTTAAAGTATTTAACAGAGAAGACGGTGATGAACTGCCTCCTGGTGTAAACCAACTCGCACGTGTATATATCGTTCAAAAACGTAAAATCCATGAAGGCGATAAAATGGCTGGACGACATGGTAACAAAGGGGTAATCTCCAGGATTCTTCCTGAAGAAGATATGCCTTATTTACCAGACGGCACTCCAGTCGACATCATGTTAAACCCATTGGGTGTACCTTCACGTATGAATATCGGTCAGGTGTTGGAGCTTCACTTAGGTATGGCTGCACGCGCACTTGGCATTCATGTAGCATCTCCTGTATTCGATGGTGCTACTGAGGAAGATGTTTGGGGTACGATTGAAGAAGCCGGGATGTCCCGTGATGCAAAAACTGTCCTTTATGACGGCCGTTCAGGTGAAGCATTCGATAACCGTGTATCAGTCGGTGTCATGTATATGATCAAACTGGCACATATGGTCGATGATAAACTTCATGCACGTTCAACTGGACCTTACTCCCTTGTTACGCAGCAACCACTTGGTGGTAAAGCGCAATTTGGTGGACAGCGTTTCGGTGAGATGGAAGTATGGGCACTTGAAGCTTATGGTGCTGCTTATACATTACAAGAAATCCTAACCGTTAAATCAGATGATGTCGTAGGTCGTGTTAAAACGTACGAAGCGATCGTCAAAGGTGAAAATGTCCCTGAACCAGGCGTTCCTGAGTCCTTCAAAGTATTGATTAAGGAGCTTCAAAGTTTAGGATTGGATGTTAAAATTCTCAATGCCGAAGATCGTGAAATCGAAATGCGTGACTTGGAAGATGAAGATGAAGCCAACCAAGCAGACAAATTAAGCCTTGATTCAGAAACTAAAGATATGGTTGCTTCCGAAGTAGGGGCACCTGTCAAAGAATAAAATTAAATATAAACATATCTAGTTATATATTACCTGCTCTGACTGGCAGCGAGATGTTCGTTTGAAGATCATGCTGCCTTGTTAGAGCCTTATTGATTCAATCAACCATCATCCGGTGTAAGATTGCCTGATATTTGACGGCAATCAAGGGTTAAACCTGGAGATTAAAAGGGAGGTAGGCCCCTTGTTAGACGTTAATAATTTTGAGTATATGAAAATTGGTCTTGCTTCACCAGACAAGATTCGTTCTTGGTCCCATGGAGAAGTTAAAAAACCAGAAACAATCAACTATCGTACGTTAAAGCCAGAAAAAGACGGTTTATTCTGTGAGAGAATTTTTGGACCTCAAAAGGACTGGGAATGTCATTGCGGAAAATATAAACGTGTTCGTTATAAAGGCGTAGTCTGTGACCGTTGTGGCGTTGAAGTCACTCGTGCTAAGGTACGTCGTGAGCGTATGGGTCATATTGAGCTGGCAGCTCCAGTTTCACACATATGGTATTTTAAAGGAATTCCTAGCCGTATGGGACTTGTGCTTGACATGTCTCCACGGGCTTTGGAAGAAGTTATTTACTTTGCATCTTACGTCGTAACTGAAACGGGCGATACAACTTTAGAAAAGAAACAGCTTCTTTCTGAAAAGGAATATCGTACATACCGTGAAAAATACGGTAAGAAATTCCAAGCTGCCATGGGTGCGGAAGCTATTAAAAAACTTTTACAAGATATTGATACGGAAAAGGAAGTAGAGTCGTTGAAAGAGGAGCTTAAAACAGCTCAAGGACAACGCAGAACCCGTGCAATCAAACGCTTGGAAGTGCTTGAAGCATTCCGTAACTCCGGAAATGAGCCTTCATGGATGATCCTTGACGTGCTTCCGGTCATTCCACCGGAACTTCGTCCTATGGTTCAACTTGATGGAGGACGTTTTGCCACATCTGATCTAAATGATTTATATCGCCGTGTTATCAACCGTAATAATCGATTGAAAAGATTACTGGATCTTGGAGCACCAAGCATTATCGTTCAAAATGAGAAGCGAATGCTGCAAGAAGCTGTCGATGCTCTTATCGATAATGGCCGTCGGGGCCGTCCGGTAACTGGACCTGGTAACCGTCCGTTAAAATCTTTATCTCACATGTTAAAAGGTAAACAAGGTCGTTTCCGTCAAAACCTTCTTGGTAAACGTGTTGATTATTCTGGCCGTTCCGTTATCGTAGTCGGACCAAACTTAAAGATGTATCAATGTGGTCTTCCGAAAGAAATGGCGATTGAATTATTCAAACCATTCGTTATGAAGGAGCTTGTTCAAAGAGGTCTAGCGCATAACATCAAATCCGCTAAGCGCAAAATTGAACGTTTATCTCCTGAAATATGGGATGTGCTAGAAGAAGTTATTAGAGAACACCCAGTACTGTTAAACCGTGCACCGACTCTTCATAGACTTGGGATCCAAGCATTTGAACCAATGTTGGTTGAAGGTCGCGCAATTCGTTTGCATCCGCTCGTATGTACAGCTTATAACGCTGACTTTGACGGTGACCAAATGGCGGTACACGTTCCTCTATCTTCTGAAGCTCAAGCTGAAGCACGTATGCTTATGCTTGCAGCACAGAACATTTTGAACCCTAAAGATGGTAAACCTGTCGTTACACCTTCTCAAGATATGGTATTAGGTAACTATTACTTAACATTGGAAAGAGAAGGCGCTATCGGTGAGGGTATGATCTTTAAAGATACAAGTGAAGCATTACTTGCATACCAAAACGGATATGTACACTTACATTCCCGTTGTGCCGTACATGCATCGTCACTAAATAATGAAACATTCACTGAAGAACAAAACGGCCAACTTCTAATTACAACTGTCGGTAAATTGATCTTCAATGAAATTTTACCAAAATCATTCCCGTATATTAACGAACCGACACGATATAATTTGGAAACGAAAACTCCAGAGAAATATTTTGTGGAAAAAGGCGCTAATATCCCTGAATTGATTGAGGCTCAACCTGCTATTGATCCTTTCAAGAAAAAAATTCTTGGAAATATCATTGCGGAAGTCTTTAAACGCTTTAAAATTACCGAAACATCCAAAATGCTTGACCGGATGAAAGATCTTGGATTCAAATATTCGACAAAAGCTGGTATTACCGTTGGTGTGGCTGATATTGTCGTTTTAAAAGAAAAACAAGGAATCATTACTGAGGCTCAAACCAAAGTGGATAATGTCTTGAAACAATTCAGACGCGGTCTTATTACTGAGGATGAGCGTTATGATCGCGTCATTTCAATTTGGAGTGCTGCCAAGGATACCATTCAGTCCAAACTTATGGACTCACTGGACCGACGCAACCCAATCTTCATGATGAGTGACTCCGGTGCCCGTGGTAATGCTTCCAACTTTACGCAGCTTGCGGGTATGCGTGGTTTGATGGCCAACCCGGCTGGACGTATCATTGAATTACCGATCAAATCAAGTTTCCGTGAAGGTTTAACAGTGTTGGAGTACTTCATCTCTACACATGGTGCGCGTAAAGGTCTTGCCGATACAGCACTTAAAACAGCCGATTCCGGTTACCTTACTCGTCGACTTGTTGACGTTGCCCAAGATGTTATCATCCGTGATGACGATTGTGGAACCGACCGCGGCTTGAAAATTTCAGCCTTGAGAGAGGGCACTGAAATAATTGAGCATCTTGAAGAGCGCCTAATTGGCCGTTATGCAAGAAAAGCGATCAAACATCCAGAAACAAATGATGTAATCGTGGCTGAAAATGATCTTATTACTGAAGATCTTGCTAATTATATTGAATCACTTGGAATTGAAACAGCATGGATCCGTTCTGCCTTTACATGTAACACCAGCCATGGTGTATGTAAAAAATGTTATGGACGCAACTTGGCTACAGGTCAAGAAGTTGAAGTGGGCGAAGCAGTCGGTATTATTGCCGCTCAATCAATCGGAGAACCTGGTACACAGTTAACGATGCGTACATTCCATACAGGTGGGGTTGCTGGGGATGATATCACTCAAGGTCTTCCTCGTATCCAAGAAATATTTGAAGCGAGAAATCCTAAAGGTCAAGCTGTCATTTCCGAAATCGAAGGAACGATTGTTTCGATTAATGAAATTCGGGATAAACAACAGGAAATCGTTGTTCAAGGTGCAGTTGAATCACGCACATATACTGCGCCATACACTGCCCGTTTAAGAGTAACTGTTGATACTCCTGTCCGTCGTGGTGAAGAGTTAACAGAGGGTTCCATCGATCCGAAAGAATTGCTTAAGGTTACAGACGTGCTTACTGTTCAGGAATACCTGCTTCATGAAGTTCAAAAAGTATACCGGATGCAAGGTGTTGAGATCGGTGATAAACATATCGAGGTAATGGTTAGACAAATGATGCGTAAAGTCCGTGTGCTTGATGCAGGCGAAACTGAAGTGCTTCCAGGAACATTATTGGATGTTAACCAGTTCACTACTGCAAACACAGATGCATTGCTGACTAACAAATTACCAGCTACAGGCCGCCCTGTATTGCTAGGTATCACAAAAGCATCTCTAGAAACGGATTCCTTCTTGTCCGCCGCGTCATTCCAAGAAACAACCAGAGTCTTGACTGATGCAGCAATAAAAGGAAAACGTGATGAATTGCTTGGACTTAAAGAAAATGTCATCATCGGTAAACTTGTCCCTGCAGGAACGGGAATGCTTAGATACAGAAAAGCAAACCCTGTCGTTGTTGGTGATGAAAGTGCCGATACAGTAACAGTGGATTAAAGGAAAAAGGACCAGCTCAATAATTTAAACTGAAAACCGCACTCCTGTTTCCTATTGGAGCTGAAGGATCAGAATTTATTGAGCTGGTCTCTCTTATTACTCATGGCTGACTGAACAGCCTTACGAGGATCAGAAATATTTCCTTTAGGCAAATTGATTATCTTAATAGAATTATGTAAGGAAAACCTTTTGCTGAAATTATTTTCTTGAAAGAAGTTGACAGTATCCGACTAATAATGATACTATAGCAAAGGTGCTCCTATGTTACCCTGTAACTTTGGAGGATATGGACCATGTCTTATGAAAAAGTAATACAGGCAAAGTCAGTGATTATAGGGACGAAACAAGCAGTTAGAGCTCTTAAAAACAATTTAATTCAAGAAGTTATCATCGCTGATGATGCAGATATATACTTGACTGGGCGTGTCGTTGAGACCGCCAAAGAATTGGATGTTCCTATCACATATGTTGATTCGATGAGAATGCTTGGCAAAGCATGTGGTATTGATGTCGGAGCAGCAACTGTTGCCATTAAAAAGTAAAAATGTTTTTGCAATTATATTTGCAAAGACTTTGTTTTTACCCATTTATGAACCACCTGGATGTGTGGTACTAGAAATGAAAACGTGAAGGGAGGAAAAATGTAATGCCTACTATTAATCAATTAGTGCGTAAAGGACGCGAGTCTAAAGAGGTTAATTCAAAATCTCCAGCACTTAACAAAGGCTACAACAGCTTTAAAAAAGCACAAACTAACGTATCATCTCCGCAAAAACGTGGTGTTTGCACTCGTGTGGGTACTATGACACCGAAAAAACCAAACTCCGCGTTACGTAAATATGCGCGTGTACGTTTAACAAACGGTATCGAGGTAACAGCTTATATCCCAGGTATCGGTCACAACCTACAAGAACACAGCGTGGTTCTTATCCGTGGCGGTCGTGTAAAAGATTTACCAGGGGTACGTTACCATATCGTACGTGGTGCTCTTGATACAGCTGGAGTTAACAATCGTATGCAAGGCCGTTCTAAATACGGTACTAAGCGTCCGAAAGCAGCAAAAAAATAATCTCAAACAAAAATTAAACTTTCTTGAAAGGAGGAAATATAATGCCTCGTAAAGGACCTGTAACGAAAAGAGACGTATTACCAGATCCGATTTATAATTCTAAACTTGTGACTCGCTTAATCAACAAATTAATGGTTGATGGACAAAGAGGTAAATCACAAAAAATTCTTTACTCTGCATTTGATTTAATCAAAGAACGTACTGGCAATGAATCAATCGAAGTTTTTGATCAAGCACTTAAAAACATCATGCCTGTATTAGAAGTAAAAGCACGCCGTGTAGGTGGAGCTAACTACCAAGTACCAGTTGAGGTGCGTCCAGACCGCAAATCAACTCTAGGACTTCGTTGGTTAGTGAAATACTCTCGTCTTCGTGGAGAAAAAACGATGGAAGAGCGTTTAGCTTATGAAATCATGGATGCTGCTAACAATACTGGAGCAGCTGTTAAGAAACGTGAAGATACACACAAAATGGCTGAAGCTAATAAAGCATTCGCTCATTATCGCTGGTAAGATATATCACTATAAAATCCTTATAAAAGGAAGGAGAAAGACAAATGGCAAGAGAGTTCTCCTTAGCAAATACTCGTAATATCGGTATCATGGCTCACATCGATGCTGGTAAAACGACAACAACAGAACGCGTTCTATACTATACTGGTAAAATTCATAAAATTGGTGAAACACACGAAGGTGCTTCACAAATGGACTGGATGGAACAGGAACAAGAACGTGGAATCACGATCACATCCGCTGCAACAACTGCACAGTGGAAAGGTCACCGTGTAAACATCATCGATACGCCAGGACACGTAGACTTCACAGTTGAAGTTGAACGTTCATTGCGTGTACTTGATGGAGCTGTAGCTGTACTTGATGCCCAATCAGGTGTTGAGCCTCAAACTGAAACAGTTTGGCGCCAAGCTACAACTTATGGTGTACCACGTGTCGTATTCGTAAATAAAATGGACAAAATCGGTGCGGATTTCCTATATTCAGTTGGAACAATCCACGACCGTTTACAAGCTAATGCTCACCCGGTTCAGTTACCAATCGGTGCTGAAGATCAATTCTCTGCAATCATTGACCTTATTGAAATGAAAGCTCATTTCTATGCCAATGATCTAGGAACTGATATCACTGTTGGTGAAATTCCTGAAGAACATAGGGAATTAGCTGAAGAATACCGTGAAAAGTTAATTGAAGCAGTAGCAGAAGTTAATGAAGACTTAATGGAAAAATACCTTGGCGGCGAAGAAATCAGCATTGCTGAATTAAAAGCAGCTATTCGTACAGCAACTGTTAACGTTGAATTCTTCCCAGTTATCTGTGGATCAGCTTTCAAAAACAAAGGTGTTCAATTAATGCTTGATAACGTTATCGACTTCCTTCCATCTCCATTAGACGTGCCGGCTATTAAAGGTACTCTACCGGATACAGAAGATGAAGTAGAACGCCATTCAGATGATTCTGAACCGTTCTCCGCTTTAGCGTTTAAAGTTATGACTGACCCTTACGTTGGTAAACTTACATTCTTCCGCGTGTACTCAGGTACATTAGAATCAGGATCTTATGTAATCAACTCAACAAAAGGTAAGCGTGAACGTATTGGACGTATCCTTCAAATGCATGCAAACAGCCGTGAAGAAATCTCAACTGTATATGCAGGGGATATCGCTGCTGCTGTTGGTTTGAAAGATACTACAACTGGTGATACTCTATGTGACGACAAGAACCAAGTAATTCTTGAATCCATGGTATTCCCAGAACCAGTTATCTCACTGTCAGTTGAACCGAAATCCAAAGCAGACCAAGACAAAATGGGTCAAGCTTTACAAAAGCTACAAGATGAAGATCCAACATTCCGTGCGCATACTGACCAAGAAACTGGTCAAACGATTATCGCTGGTATGGGTGAACTTCACTTGGACATCCTTGTTGACCGTATGCGTCGCGAATTTAAAGTGGAAGCTAACGTTGGTGCTCCTCAAGTAGCATACCGTGAAACTTTCCGTGGTTCAGCTAAAGTTGAAGGTAAATTCGTTCGCCAATCAGGTGGTCGTGGACAATTCGGACACGTATGGATCGAATTTGGTCCAAACGAAGAAGGTAAAGGATTCGAATTTGAAAATGCTATCGTCGGTGGTGTAGTACCACGTGAATATATCCCTGCTGTACAAGCTGGATTAGTTGATTCACTTGACCGTGGTGTACTTGCTGGTTACCCGCTAGTCGACATCAAAGCAAAATTATTTGACGGTTCTTACCATGACGTTGACTCCAACGAAATGGCATTTAAAATTGCTGCATCAATGGCACTTAAAAATGCAGCATCTAAATGTAAGCCTGTCATCCTTGAACCAATCATGAAAGTGGAAGTAGTTATTCCAGAAGATTACCTAGGCGACATCATGGGAGATATCACATCTCGTCGTGGTCGCGTAGAAGGTATGGAAGCTCGCGGTAACACGCAAATGGTTAAAGCGATGGTTCCACTATCTGAAATGTTCGGATATGCTACATCTTTACGTTCTAACACTCAAGGACGCGGAACATTCTCTATGCACTTCGATCATTATGAAGAAGTACCTAAGAGCATTTCTGAAGAAATCATCAAAAAAAATAAAGGTGAATAATTGATTTTCATCTCTTATTAAAGTATAACTATCTTATGTAAGCTGTGATGGAAGAATTAGTCTTCTTTCACAGCCCTATATACTTAATCTTTTATTTATAATTTTAAGGAGGAATTCCTAATGGGAAAAGCTAAATTTGATCGTTCAAAACCGCACGTTAACGTTGGAACAATTGGTCACGTTGACCATGGTAAAACTACTCTAACTGCTGCAATCACAACTGTACTTGCTAAATCTGGTGGCGCAGAAGCTCGCGCTTATGACCAAATCGATGGTGCTCCAGAAGAAAGAGAACGTGGTATCACAATCTCTACTGCACACGTTGAGTATGAAACAGCTACTCGTCACTATGCACACGTTGACTGCCCAGGACATGCTGACTATGTTAAAAACATGATCACAGGTGCTGCACAAATGGACGGCGGTATCCTAGTAGTATCTGCTGCTGATGGCCCAATGCCACAAACTCGTGAGCACATCCTTCTTTCTCGTCAAGTAGGTGTACCATTCCTTGTAGTATTCATGAACAAATGCGATATGGTTGATGACGAAGAACTTCTTGAATTAGTAGAAATGGAAATCCGTGATCTTCTATCTGAATACGAATTCCCTGGCGATGACATTCCAGTTATCAAAGGATCTGCACTAAAAGCTCTTCAAGGAGACGAAGCTTGGGAAGAAAAAATTCATGAATTAATGGCAGCTGTTGACGAGTATATCCCAGAACCAACTCGTGACACTGAAAAACCATTCATGATGCCAGTTGAGGATGTATTCTCAATCACTGGTCGTGGAACAGTTGCAACTGGCCGTGTTGAGCGTGGACAAGTTAAAGTCGGTGACGTTGTTGACATCATCGGTTTCAACGAAGAGTCTAAACCAACAACAGTAACTGGTGTTGAAATGTTCCGTAAGCTTCTTGACTATGCTGAAGCTGGTGACAACATCGGTGCACTACTTCGTGGTGTATCCCGTGAAGATATCCAACGTGGACAAGTACTTGCTAAACCAGGTACAATCACTCCACACACAAAGTTCAAAGCTGAAGTTTATGTTCTTTCTAAAGAAGAAGGTGGACGTCACACTCCATTCTTTACAAACTACCGTCCTCAGTTCTACTTCCGTACAACTGACGTAACTGGTATTTGTAACCTTCCAGAAGGCGTAGAAATGGTTATGCCTGGAGACAACATCGAAATGACTGTAGAACTTATCGCTCCAATCGCTATCGAAGAAGGTACTAAATTCTCTATCCGTGAGGGTGGACGTACTGTAGGCGCTGGCGTAGTTGCTACAATCACAGAGTAATTGATTCATAAAACAATATTGGAAGGGACGCCTTCCGGGAGAAGCAGATGGGACGCCATCTGCTTCTTTTCTATTTTCTAAAGGTTTTTCATTTTTTTCTTCTATAATATCGGTAAAAAAATTAGTGGATTTATTAATTTTCATGAGGATTTTCGAATTGAAGAAAATGGATATGAAAGACCATGTAGAATCTACTTGTAAATACTTGTGATAGTATGTATAATAATAAAAGTGTGTTGCACAAGAAAAGTTTAAGTTTAACTTGCATTTTACTTGTGCATTATGTATAATAGACAATGTTGGTCTTTGACTGCGATGATATGGAAGGTTGCTGACACACCCGGCCGCTTTGCCATGGCGAGTGTGTGGGAAATTTCCATTGAGAAGGTCTATTTTAAAATAGGCGAAAAGGAGGGAAAATTATGGCAAAACAAAAAATTCGTATCCGTTTAAAAGCATATGATCACAGAATTCTTGATCAATCTGCTGAGAAAATTGTTGAAACTGCAAAACGTTCTGGTGCGGCTGTATCTGGTCCAATTCCATTACCTACTGAAAGATCGGTATATACGATCCTACGTGCGGTTCATAAATACAAAGATTCTCGTGAACAATTCGAAATGCGTACGCATAAACGTCTAATCGACATCGTTAATCCAACTCCACAAACAGTTGATTCATTGATGCGTTTAGATTTACCATCAGGCGTTGACATTGAAATCAAATTATAATTCATATAAATATGAACAATTACTCTAGGAGGTGTGACTTATGACCAAAGGAATCTTAGGAAGAAAAATCGGTATGACTCAAGTTTTTGCTGAAAACGGTGAACTTATTCCGGTAACAGTTATCGAAGCTGCTAATAACGTGGTTCTTCAAAAGAAAACTGTTGAAACTGATGGCTATGAAGCAGTTCAAGTTGGTTTTGAAAACAAACGCGAAAAGCTTTCTAACAAACCTGAAAAGGGCCATGTTGAAAAAGCAAATACTACTCCTAAGCGCTTCATTCGCGAATTCCGCGGAACGGATCTTACTGAATATGAGATCGGTCAAGAAGTCAATGTTAGTATTTTCGCTGAAGGCGATTTAGTAGATGTATCAGGAATTTCAAAAGGTAAAGGTTTCCAAGGCTCTATCAAGCGTCATGGACAATCTCGCGGACCTATGTCTCATGGTTCTCGTTACCACCGTCGCCCAGGTTCAATGGGTCCTGTAGCTCCAAACCGCGTATTCAAAGGTAAACTATTACCAGGACGTATGGGTGGAGAACAAATCACTGTTCAAAACTTAGCTATCGTTAAAGTTGATGTTGAACGCAACCTACTATTGATCAAAGGTAATGTACCTGGTGCTAGAAAAGCATTGATCAAAGTTAAAACTGCTGTTAAAGCAAAGTAATTTCTGAGAAAGGAGGAGCAATAGAATGCCAAAAGTTACATTGTTCAACCAAACAGGTTCACAAGTTGGCGACATCGAACTAAATGAATCCATCTTTGGTATCGAACCTAATAATCATGTATTATTTGAAGCAATCATCATGCAACGAGCTTCCTTACGTCAAGGAACTCATAAAGTTAAAAACCGTTCTGAAGTTGCAGGCGGTGGACGTAAACCTTGGAAACAAAAAGGAACTGGACGTGCGCGTCAAGGTTCTATCCGTTCTCCACAATGGCGTGGCGGTGGCGTTGTTTTTGGACCTACTCCAAGATCTTACGCTTACAAGCTACCTAAAAAGGTACGTCGTTTAGCTATTAAATCTGCATTGTCTGCAAAGGCATTGGAAGAGAACATTTTGGTACTTGAAAGCTTGTCTTTCGAAGCTCCAAAAACAAAAGAATTTGTAGCAGTACTTAAAAATCTTTCTGTTGATACTAAAACGTTAGTTGTTACTGACGGTTTAGATGAGAAAGTTGCTCTTTCTGCACGTAACATCCCTGGTGTTACTGTAGTTGAAGCTGTTGGTCTTAACGTTCTTGATGTTGTTTCACACAACAAATTGATCTTGACTAAATCAGCTGTCGAAAAAGTAGAGGAGGTGCTTGCATAATGGATGCACGCGATATCATTAAGCGCCCCGTTATCACTGAACGCTCTTCAGACGTAATGGCTGAAAAGAAATATACTTTTGAAGTTGATGTTAAAGCTAATAAAACTCAAGTTAAAGATGCTGTTCAAGAAATTTTCGGCGTTAAAGTTGAGAAAGTAAACATCATGAACTACAAAGGTAAATTCAAACGCATGGGCAAACATGCAGGCTATACTAACAAGCGCCGTAAAGCAATTGTTAAATTAACTGCTGACAGCAAAGAAATCGAGCTATTCGAAGCTTAATTCATTAGAGAAGGAGGGAAATACAAATGGCGATTAAGAAGTATAAACCTACCTCTAACGGTCGACGTAATATGACAACTTCGGATTTTGCTGAGATCACTACAGACAAACCGGAAAAATCATTACTTGCTCCTTTACACAGCAAAGGCGGCCGTAATAACCAAGGTAAGTTAACAGTTCGTCATCAAGGTGGCGGCCACAAGCGTCAATACCGTATCATCGATTTCAAACGGAATAAAGATGGTATACCTGGACGCGTTGCTACTATTGAGTACGATCCAAATCGTTCTGCAAACATTGCATTAATTAATTACGTTGATGGAGAAAAACGTTATATCCTAGCTCCGAAAAACCTAGAAGTAGGTTTGGAAGTTATGTCAGGTCCAGAAGCTGACATTAAAGTGGGTAACGCTCTACCTCTTATTAACATCCCAGTTGGTACAGTAATTCATAACATCGAACTTAAACCAGGAAAAGGTGGACAATTAGTCCGTTCAGCAGGAACATCTGCTCAAGTACTTGGTAAAGAAGGTCGTTATGTACTTGTACGTTTAAACTCAGGTGAGGTTCGTATGATTCTTGCTACTTGCCGTGCTTCAATCGGTCAAGTTGGTAATGAACAACATGAACTTATCAACATTGGTAAAGCTGGCCGTAACCGTTGGTTAGGTAAACGTCCAACAGTTCGTGGATCTGTAATGAACCCGAATGATCACCCACACGGTGGTGGTGAAGGTAAATCTCCAATCGGACGTAAATCACCAATGTCTCCATGGGGTAAACCTACTCTTGGATTCAAAACTCGTAAGAAGAAAAATAAATCCGATAAATTTATCGTACGTCGTCGTAAAAAATAACGGGATTGAGCTACGGTTCATATATAGAACCGTAGAACAGTCACGAAGGGAGGTACTCGCATGGGTCGTAGCTTAAAAAAAGGGCCTTTTGTTGATGATCATTTATTGGTAAAAGTTGAAAAATTAAATGAAGCTGACAAGAAACAGGTAGTAAAAACTTGGTCTCGTCGCTCAACAATCTTCCCGCAATTCATCGGACACACAATCGCCGTTTATGACGGTCGTAAGCATGTGCCGGTTTATGTAACAGAAGATATGGTAGGTCACAAACTAGGCGAATTCGCGCCTACACGCACTTATAAAGGTCACGCAAGTGATGACAAGAAAACAAGACGTTAATGAGAGGAGGGCATCTCATGCAAGCTAAAGCTGTCGCTAAAACAGTTCGTATTGCTCCTCGTAAAGTGCGTTTAGTCGCAGATTTAATTCGAGGAAAACAAGTAGGTGAAGCAGTAGCGATTCTTCGCTTAACACCAAAATCTGCTTCTCCAGTCGTAGAAAAAATTCTGAAATCTGCTATCGCAAATGCAGAACACAACTACGAAATGGATATTAATAACCTAGTCGTTTCAGAGGCATACGTTAACGAAGGACCAACATTAAAACGTTTCCGTCCTCGCGCTCAAGGTCGTGCGAGTGCTATAAACAAACGTACTAGTCATATTACAATCGTTGTATCAGAAAAGAAGGAGGGGTAATCTGTGGGTCAAAAGGTAAATCCAATCGGTATGCGTATCGGGATAATCCGTGACTGGGAATCCAAATGGTACGCTGATAAAGACTACGCAGTTCTTTTGCATGAAGACATTAAAGTTCGTGAATATATCGCGAAACGTCTAAATGATGCTTCAGTTTCAAAGGTTGAAATCGAACGTGCAGCTAACCGTATCAATGTATCTGTCCACACTGCTAAACCAGGAATGGTTATCGGTAAAGGCGGTACTGAAGTCGAAGCACTTCGTAAAGCTTTGAACCAGCTGACTGGCAAAAGAGTTCATATCAATATCATCGAAATTAAAAGAGCAGATCTTGACGCAAAATTGGTTGCTGAAAACATTGCTCGTCAATTAGAAAACCGTGTTTCATTCCGTCGCGCTCAAAAGCAAGCTATCCAACGTACTATGCGTTCTGGAGCAAAAGGAATCAAAACTCAAGTTTCTGGTCGTCTTGGCGGTGCTGATATTGCTCGTGCTGAACATTACAGCGAAGGAACAGTTCCACTTCACACACTTCGTGCAGACATAGATTATGCTCATGCTGAAGCAGATACTACTTACGGTAAGCTAGGCGTGAAAGTTTGGATCTACCGTGGAGAAGTTCTTCCTACTAAGAAGAAATCTGAGGAAGGAGGAAAATAATATGTTATTGCCAAAACGCGTAAAATACCGTCGTGAACACCGCGGTAAGATGAGAGGGATGGCTAAAGGCGGCACTGAAGTTCATTTCGGAGAATTTGGACTTCAAGCTCAAGAAGCTTCCTGGATCACGAACCGTCAAATCGAAGCAGCTCGTATTGCGATGACTCGTTATATGAAACGTGGAGGGAAAGTTTGGATCAAAATCTTCCCAAGCAAACCTTACACAGCTAAGCCGCTTGAAGTACGGATGGGTTCCGGTAAAGGTGCTCCTGAAGGTTGGGTAGCAGTAGTTAAACCGGGCAAAGTTATGTTTGAAATCTCTGGTGTATCTGAAGAGGTGGCAAGAGAAGCATTGCGCCTTGCAGCACACAAACTTCCAATCAAATGCAAGTTTGTAAAAAGAGAGGAAATTGGTGGTGAAACAAATGAAAGCTAATGAAATCAAAGATCTAACCACTGCTGAAATTGAACAAAAACTAAAATCTCTTAAAGAAGAACTATTTAATCTTCGTTTCCAGTTAGCTACTGGACAACTTGAAAATACAGCTCGCATCCGTGAAGTTCGCAAATCGATTGCTCGTATGAAAACAGTTGTTCGTCAAAGAGAGATCGGTGTCACTAATCGATAATGAATGGAGGTTTGCAGAATGAGCGAACGCAACCAACGCAAAATCTACACTGGACGCGTAGTATCCGACAAAATGGATAAAACAGTTACAGTAGTTGTAGAAACCTATAAAAAGCATTCTTTATACGGTAAACGCGTGAAATACTCTAAAAAGTTAAAAGCTCATGACGAGCTAAACGAAGCTAAAGCAGGCGACGTAGTACGTATCATGGAAACTCGTCCACTTTCAGCTACAAAACGCTTCCGTCTTGTAGAAGTAGTAGAAAAAGCAGTAATCATTTAATATAGTTCGGATTAAGCTAATTCCGAAGGGAGGTACCGTACATGATTCAACAAGAATCTCGTTTAAAAGTCGCTGACAATTCAGGTGCTCGTGAAGTGCTAACAATTAAAGTCCTAGGTGGTTCTGGCCGTAAAACTGCAAACATCGGTGATATCATCGTTTGTACAGTTAAACAGGCAACACCAGGAGGCGTTGTTAAAAAAGGTGAAGTCGTTAAGGCTGTTGTTGTCCGTACAAAACGTGGTATGCGTCGTCCTGACGGTTCTTACATTCGTTTTGATGAAAACGCATGTGTAATTATCCGTGACGATAAGAGCCCACGTGGAACTCGTATTTTTGGACCTGTTGCTCGTGAATTACGTGACAATAGTTTCATGAAGATCGTTTCTCTAGCTCCAGAAGTTCTATAATATGTAAAATTTGTATAAAGCCTTTCAAGGAGGTGCCAAGCTAATGCATGTTAAAAAAGGTGACAAAGTCGTAGTCATCTCTGGTAAGGACAAAGGCAAACAAGGAACAATTCTTTCTGCATATCCGAAACAAAATCGTGTGCTTGTTGAAGGAATTAACATCGTGAAAAAGCATTCCAAGCCATCTCAACTTAATCCACAAGGTGGAATTATCAGCAGAGAAGCTGCTATTCACGTATCCAATGTAATGCCACTTGATCCTAAATCAGGTAAACCGACTCGTGTTGGATATAAGATTGAAAATGGTAAAAAAGTACGCGTAGCTAAAATATCAGGTGAAACTTTAGATAAATAAGTCATAAATGAAGGGAGGTACACTAAGCAATGAGCCGCCTTAAAGAAAAATTAAAAAGTGAAATTACACCATCATTGATGGGCAAATTCAACTATCAATCAGTAATGCAAGTACCAAACATTGAGAAAATCGTTATTAACATGGGTGTGGGTGACGCAGTATCTAACTCGAAAGCTTTAGATACAGCTGTTGAAGAACTTACATTGATCACTGGTCAAAAACCTGTTATAACAAAAGCAAAAAAATCAATCGCAGGCTTCCGTTTGCGTGAAGGTATGCCTATCGGAGCGAAAGTTACATTACGTGGAGAACGTATGTATCAATTCCTTGATAAGCTAGTATCTGTATCTTTACCGCGTGTACGTGATTTCCGTGGCGTTTCAAAGAAATCTTTTGACGGACGTGGAAACTATACATTAGGCGTTAAAGAACAACTTATCTTCCCTGAGATTGATTACGATAAAGTGAGCAAAGTTCGTGGTATGGACATCGTTATCGTAACGACTGCCAACACTGACGAAGAAGCTCGTGAACTACTTACTCAAGTTGGAATGCCGTTCCAAAAGTAATCTCTAAATAAAGGGAGGCGAAATCGTGGCTAAAAAGTCTATGATCGTAAAGCAAAAACGCGAACAAAAGTTTAAAGTACAAGAATATACACGTTGCGAACGTTGCGGACGTCCACATTCTGTATTACGTAAATTTAAACTTTGTCGTATTTGTTTCCGCGAACTTGCATATAAAGGACAAATTCCTGGCGTTAAAAAAGCTAGCTGGTAAAACCCGAGTTTGGGAAGGAGGTAAAATATAATGGTCATGACAGATCCTATTGCAGATATGCTTACTCGCATCCGTAATGCGAATATGGTTCGTCACGAAAAACTGGAAGTTCCTGCTTCAAAGATCAAAAAGGAAATTGCTGAGATCTTAAAAAGTGAAGGCTTCGTACGTGACTTTGAATTAATCGAAGACAACAAACAAGGTATCATCCGTATCTTCTTAAAATACGGTGCAAACAACGAACGTGTTATCACTGGTCTAAAACGTATCAGCAAACCTGGTTTGCGTGTATATGCAAAAACTGGAGAGGTACCACGCGTTCTTAACGGTTTAGGTATCGCAATTGTTTCTACTTCTCACGGAGTTTTAACAGACAAGGAAGCTCGCTCTAAACAAGTTGGCGGAGAAGTTTTAGCATACGTTTGGTAATACATTTTCACAAGAATGGAGGTGCACATTATGTCTCGTATAGGTAAAAAACCTATTGAAATCCCTGCAGGCGTGACAGTTACTGTTACTGGAAGTGAAGTAACTGTTAAAGGACCTAAAGGTGAATTAACTAGATCATTCAATCCTGACCTTTCAATCGTTGTTGAAGAGAACGTGTTAACTGTTACACGTCCGTCTGACGAGAAGGCTCACCGTTCTTTACACGGTACTACTCGCGCACTTATCTCTAACATGGTTGAAGGTGTATCAACAGGATTCGTAAAATCACTTGAACTTATTGGGGTTGGGTACCGTGCACAAAAGCAAGGTAACAAGCTTGTCCTTAACGTAGGATATTCCCACCCTGTAGAAATAGAGCCAGAAGCTGGCGTTGAAGTTGAAGTTCCTTCTAATACAAAAGTAATCATCAAAGGTGCAAGCAAAGAACGTGTAGGAGCTCTAGCAGCTAATATCCGTGATGTTCGCCCACCTGAACCGTATAAAGGTAAAGGTATCCGTTACGAAGGCGAATTCGTTCGTCGTAAAGAAGGTAAAACTGGTAAGTAATGCCGCATAAGTAAACGAAAGGAGTGACGTAAATGATTACGAAGCTTGATAAAAATGCTACTCGTCAGAAAAGACATGCGCGTGTACGTGCTAAGCTTTCTGGAACAGAAGCTCGTCCTCGTTTAAATGTGTTTCGTTCAAACAAACACATTTACGCACAATTAATTGACGATGCAAAAGGCGTAACATTAGCAAGTGCTTCAACTCTTGATAAAGAGATCAGTATCGAAGCTAGTAGCAATGCTGAAGCAGCTCAAAAAGTTGGCGAACTTATTGCGAAACGTGCTGTTGAAAAAGGTTTCAAAGCTGTGGTATTTGACCGCGGTGGTTACCTCTTCCATGGTCGTGTAAAAGCATTGGCTGACGCTGCTCGTGAAAACGGCTTAGAATTTTAATGGATAAGGAGGGACATAACAGATGCGTAGCATTGATCCTAATAAATTAGAACTTGAAGAACGCGTAGTTACAGTAAATCGTGTAGCTAAAGTTGTTAAAGGCGGACGTCGTTTCCGTTTCACTGCACTAGTTGTTGTTGGTGATAAAAATGGTCATGTTGGATTTGGTACTGGTAAAGCTCAAGAAGTTCCGGATGCTATCCGTAAAGCTATTGAGGATGCTAAGAAAAATCTAATTACTGTACCAATGGTTGGTACTACTATTCCTCACCTTGTGAACGGTCGCTATGGCGCAGGTCACATTCTATTGAAACCAGCTTCTGAAGGTACAGGAGTAATTGCTGGTGGTCCTGTTCGTGCGGTACTTGAATTAGGCGGAGTTAGCGATATCTTGTCTAAATCACTAGGTACTAATACACCTATTAATATGGTTCGCGCAACAATTGAAGGATTGAAGCAATTGAAACGTGCTGAAGACGTAGCTAAGTTACGTGGAAAATCAGTACAAGAACTGTTAGGATAAGGAGGGAAATCGAATTATGGCTAATAAATTAGAAATCACCCTCACTCGCAGCTTGATTGGTCGTCCTGAAGATCAACGTGTTACAGTTAACACTTTGGGTTTACGCAAAATGCATCAAACGGTTGTTCAAGAAGATAACCCTGCGATTCGCGGTATGATTACCAAAGTTGCTCATCTTGTTACTGTAAAAGAACAATAAAATAATTTTTAACTTAACAAGGAGGTGCCAACATGAAACTTCATGAGTTAAAAGCTGCAGAAGGTTCTCGTAAAGAACGTAAACGTAAAGGTCGCGGTATTGGATCTGGTAACGGTAAAACAGCAGGTAAAGGACACAAAGGACAAAACGCTCGCTCCGGCGGCGGTGTGCGTCTTGGATTTGAAGGGGGTCAAACTCCTCTATTCAGACGTTTACCTAAACGTGGATTTACCAACATCAACCGTAAAGACTATGCTATCGTGAACCTTGATACGTTAAATCTTTTCGAAGACGGTACTGAAGTAACACCAGCTCTTTTACTTGAGACTGGGGTTGTAAGTAAAGAAAAAGCAGGAATCAAAATTCTTGCCAAAGGAAGCATTGAGAAAAAGCTTACTGTTAAAGCTCACAAATTCTCGTCTACTGCTAAAGAAGCTATCGAAGCTGCTGGCGGTAATACAGAGGTGATCTAATGTTTCGCACGATCTCCAATTTTATGCGCGTGGGTGAAATAAGGAATAAGATTATTTTTACCCTTCTAATGTTAATCGTCTATCGCATCGGTACATTTATACCTGTACCGCATGTGAATGCCGATTTTCTCGCTGAACAGGACCAGCTGAGCGTCATCGGTCTTTTAAATACCTTTGGCGGCGGAGCGCTGCAAAACTTTTCTATATTAGCGATGGGTATCATGCCGTACATCACGGCATCCATTATCGTTCAGCTGTTACAGATGGATGTTGTTCCTAAGTTCACTGAATGGTCTAAACAAGGAGAAGCAGGGCGCCGTAAATTAGCTCAATTCACTCGTTACTTCACTATTATCCTAGGATTCATCCAAGCAGTTGGTATGTCTTATGGGTTCAATAATATGTCAGGTGGCCAGTTGATTGAAAATCCTGGAATTGCAACATACTTGCTTATTGCGACTGTCTTAACGGCAGGAACAGCTTTTCTTTTGTGGTTAGGGGAGCTGATCACTGCTAAGGGTGTGGGTAATGGGATTTCCGTCATAATCTTTGCTGGTATCGTAGCTAGTTTGCCAAATACGGCAAATCAGATTTACGCCCAACAATTTGAAAATGCCGGTGATCAATTATTCTTACGAATCATATCGATTATCCTCATTGTTTTAGCAGTATTAGCAATCGTGGTTGCTGTTATTTTCATTCAGCAGGCATTACGAAAAATTCCTATTCAGTATGCGAAACGTGCTGCGGTAGGTCGTACACAAATGGGTGGCCAGTCTACTCATTTACCATTGAAAGTAAATGCTGCGGGGGTTATTCCGGTAATCTTTGCAATGGCATTTATCATTACTCCCACTACAATCGCTTCTTTCTTTGGAAAGAACAGCGTGACTAGTTGGATATCAACAAATCTTGATTACACCAAGCCAATTGGTATGATCATATATGTTGCTCTTATCATTGCTTTTGCGTATTTTTATGCATTCATTCAGGTTAACCCTGAACAAATGGCTGAGAATTTGAAAAAGCAAGGTGGCTATGTGCCGGGGATTCGTCCAGGTAAGAGTACACAAGAATATTTAACACGTGTTTTATACCGTTTAACGTTTGTAGGCTCTATATTTTTAGCCATCATTGCCGTTTTACCGGTATTTTTCATTAAGCTTGCTGATTTACCTCAATCTGCACAGATTGGCGGTACCAGTTTGCTGATCGTAGTGGGGGTTGCCCTTGATACGATGAAGCAGCTGGAATCACAACTTGTGAAGAGACACTATAAGGGCTTTATAAAGTAATGAGTTTTGGGAACGGCTTGTTCCCTTTACCCATTATAGAGTTTGAGGGGGAAGAAAATTGAATCTAGTGTTAATGGGTCTGCCGGGTGCTGGTAAGGGCACTCAAGCTGAACAAATCGTAGAAAAATATAATATCCCTCATATTTCTACTGGAGATATGTTCCGAACAGCTATCAAAGATGGAACAGAATTAGGTCTAAAGGCGAAATCATTCATGGACAAAGGCGAATTGGTACCTGATGAAGTTACCATTGGCATCGTTCGTGAACGTTTAAGCAAGGAAGACTGCCTAAAAGGATTTTTGCTTGATGGATTTCCACGTACTGTGGCACAGGCAGAGGCACTTGAAAGTATTCTAACTGATTTAGATCGCAAAATAAATTTTGTCATTAATATCGATGTTGATAAAAACATTTTAATGGAAAGATTGACAGGACGTCGTATTTGCAAATCATGTGGTGCGACATACCATCTTGTATTCAATCCTCCTGCTAAAGATGATGTATGCGACCGCTGCGGCGGAGAATTATATCAACGTGCCGACGATAATGCAGAAACGGTTCAAAATCGCTTAGATGTGAATTTGAAACAAACCAAACCACTTCTTGATTTCTACGGAGACAAAGGATACTTGGTCAACATTAACGGACAGCAAGATATTAATAAGGTATTTGAAAATATCGATGTGTTGCTTGGTGCTTTACAAAATTAATCATTCGTATTGATTTATGAAATTCATACCATTTTTATAACTTACTTATTAAACTTGGTGCATTCCTATAATACAAAGGGTATAATGGATTTCGCGAGAGCATTCGCACATTTATTAATCAGGTTCTTGTACTTGGTATTCCCTGAATTGGGCGATTACTTTTTAAGTGATCTTCATGGACATATCCGGTCGGCAAAATTGATGAAGAAATGCAGTGACTCTATTGGGATTCCTAAAGAGTCGTGATATAGAGGGTTGAAAGAAGCTATGTCAGGCGTGCGCCTTTCAAACATCTCCCATGCTATTCAAACCTATGTCGAGACTAATTGCTTCTCTATTTCGAGAGTATGTCGGTCACGGAATCGGTCAAGACTTACATGAGGACCCATAAAATCCTCATTTCGGTCCAACTGATAAAGGTCCTCAGTTTAAGCCTGGTTCTACAAAATGGTGAATACTTGATGCAGAATTGTAAGACTTATGAGGATAATTGGACTGTAGTAATGTTGACGGAAAGATGTGTACCTTTAATAGGTTCACGCATAGAGAAGGGAGAATCACTTTAATGGCGAAAGATGATGTAATTGAAGTAGAAGGCACAGTACAAGAGACTTTGCCAAATGCAATGTTTAAGGTAGAATTAGAAAATGGTCATACTGTTTTAGCTCATGTATCCGGTAAAATTCGTATGCACTTTATTCGCATTTTGCCTGGAGATAAAGTTACGGTTGAGCTTTCCCCGTATGATCTAACTCGCGGCAGAATCACATACCGGTTCAAATAATCCGGTTACGCTCCGATCTGTATAAGGAGGTTAGATAGCAATGAAAGTCAGACCATCAGTCAAACCAATCTGCGAAAAGTGTAAAGTTATCCGCAGAAAAGGTAAAGTTATGGTTATTTGCGAAAACCCTAAACATAAACAAAAACAAGGCTAAATAGAAGGAGGTGCACTCAAGCATGGCACGTATTGCTGGAGTAGATATTCCCCGTGACAAACGGATTGTTATCTCATTAACATATATATATGGTATTGGAAAACAAACAGCGATTAAGATTCTTGCAGAAGCAGGCATTTCTGAAGAAACTCGCGTTCGTGACTTAACGGAAGACGAATTGAACAAAATTCGTGATATCATTGACAAGCTTAAAGTAGAAGGCGACCTTCGTCGTGAAATCTCCCTAAACATCAAACGTTTAATGGAAATCGGTTCATACCGTGGTTTACGTCACCGTCGTGGTCTTCCTGTTCGCGGTCAAAATACAAAAAACAATGCTCGTACGCGTAAAGGACCTCGTCGTACTGTAGCTAACAAGAAAAAATAATTAGTAAAGGAGGTTACTTTTCATGGCACGTAAAACTAATACACGTAAACGTCGTGTGAAAAAGAATATAGAAACTGGTATTGCTCATATTCGTTCAACATTCAATAACACTATCGTTACGATCACTGACTCTCATGGTAATGCTATTTCATGGTCAAGTGCTGGAGCTCTAGGATTCCGTGGATCTCGTAAATCCACTCCATTCGCTGCACAAATGGCTGCTGAAACAGCTGCTAAAACATCAATTGAACATGGTATGAAAACTCTTGAAGTTACAGTTAAAGGACCTGGTGCTGGACGTGAGGCTGCTATTCGTGCACTTCAAGCCGCTGGCCTAGAAGTAACTGCAATTAAAGATGTAACTCCAGTTCCACATAACGGATGCCGTCCACCAAAACGTCGCCGTGTTTAATTTTTCTGTATAGATTTTGTATTCCTGTCAATAATGGGATATAATACTGAGTTTGCGTTCTTACAGAGGATTAATTTTCAGTTGTTGCGCACAGCGGGAACGTATACATGGGGAATTTCGGTTTAAGTGACTTCGTTTACTTGCCGGGGTTTTGACGTTTTGAAGGAGGGTTTATTGATGATCGAAATAGAAAAACCAAAAATCGAAACGGTTGAAATCAACGACGATACCAAATACGGTAAATTCGTCGTAGAGCCACTAGAGCGCGGGTATGGTACTACATTGGGTAACTCCTTACGTCGTATCCTTTTATCCTCACTCCCAGGTGCTGCTGTCACAGCTATACAAATTGATGGAGTGCTACATGAGTTCTCAACAATTGAAGGCGTCGTGGAAGATGTAACATCTATCATTCTTAATGTGAAAAAACTAGCTCTTAAGATTTACTCTGATGAAGAGAAGACGCTGGAAATTGACGTTCAAGGTGACGGAGTCATCACGGCTGCTGATATCACTCATGATAGTGATGTAGAAATTCTTAATCCGGATTTATATATTGCTACAATTGGTAAAAACGGTCATATGCGTATGCGTTTATCTGCACGTCGCGGCCGCGGCTACACTCCTGCTGTTCAAAACAAGAGAGAAGACCAGCCAATTGGTGTAATTCCAATCGATGCTCTTTACACTCCAGTTTCACGCGTATCTTTCCAAGTTGAAAATACACGTGTTGGACAGTTGTCTAACTTTGACAAGTTAACGTTCGATGTTTGGACTGATGGCAGTACTGGTCCGCAAGAAGCGGTAGCACTTGGAGCTAAGATTTTAACAGAGCATTTAAACATCTTTGTTGGTTTAACCGATGAAGCTCAAAATGCTGAAATCATGGTTGAAAAAGAAGAAGATCAAAAGGAAAAAGTTCTTGAGATGACGATCGAAGAATTAGACCTTTCTGTTCGTTCTTACAACTGCTTGAAACGTGCTGGAATCAATACCGTTCAAGAGCTAGCTCATAAAACGGAAGAAGATATGATGAAAGTACGTAATCTAGGACGTAAATCACTTGAAGAAGTGAAAGCGAAACTAGAAGAATTAGGCTTAGGTCTTCGTAAAGACGACTGATAACATGGCGGATCAATCCATTATGTTGTGAGCCTTGTTATAGACACACAATATAGAACTTCAACAAAGGAGGGAATCTCTAATGGGTTACAGAAAGTTAGGACGCACTAGCGCACAACGTAAAGCATTACTTCGTGATTTAGCTACGGATCTTATTATCCATGAGCGCATTGAAACTACTGAAGCACGTGCAAAAGAATTACGTTCTGTAGTAGATAAAATGATCACTCTTGGTAAACGTGGTGACTTGCATGCACGCCGTCAAGCTGCATCTTTCATCCGTAACGAAATCGCTGACGCTGAGAATGGCACAGATGCCCTTCAAAAACTATTCAGTGACGTGGCTCCACGTTATGAAGAACGTCAAGGTGGATACACTCGTATCATGAAAGTTGGTCCACGCCGCGGTGACGGTGCACCAGTCGTGGTTATTGAATTAGTTTAATAACAACGATGAAAAAGGGCGGGACAAATGAATATACTCACTTGTTCTATGCCCTTTTTCTTTTTTTAAAAATAGAAATTCTGTCATTTAGAAATTCGCATTGAGTGTTACGATGGCTGGCGGAACCTGTATTATTCAGGGAGCCTTCACGTCTAGCTCAAGCATCCCTTCCCGCTTTTGATAAGCGATTATAAGATAACCTGTTTTTCGTAACAGGCCCGCTGTTAGCTGCTCTTAATTTACCGAAAATTCTTTCGGTGGAAGGGGTGCAGCGTTTTTTTATATTTTCAGAAGGAAAAACTACTATATTTATATTGAGTGAGCAGAGATTAGATTAGACGAGTGCAGTCGAGGATGAGGAGGGCCACATGGTGAAGAAGCTGGTTTCTTTAAATAATATTGTTTTTAAATATGAGGGTCAGTCTCGAAACGCCTTGGATGATGTTTCTTTTGATATTCATCAGGGGGAGTGGCTTGCGATTGTCGGACATAATGGCTCTGGCAAGTCGACATTAGCGAAGTTACTGAATGGTCTTCAGTTCGCTAACTCAGGTACCATTACGATTAATGATCAACTTTTGACAGAAGAATCCGTTTGGGATGTACGCCAGAAAATTGGCATGGTTTTTCAAAACCCAGATAATCAATTTGTAGGCACTACAGTTCAGGATGATGTGGCTTTTGGTTTAGAAAACGCCGGTGTTTCTCAGCAGGTTATGGTGGAGCGTGTTCATGGTGCGTTAAATAAGGTTAAAATGAATGCCTTTCTTAATCAAGAGCCGCACCATCTATCCGGCGGTCAAAAGCAAAGAGTGGCCATAGCAGGTGTAATAGCCTTGCAGCCAGACATAATCATCTTAGATGAAGCAACCTCCATGCTTGACCCAAGAGGCCGTGAAGAAGTGCTTGAAACAGTTAGGGAATTAAAACAGGAAAACGAGATCACTGTCATATCAATCACCCATGATCTTGAGGAAGCTGCGAAAGCTGATCGAATGATAGTGATGAACCAAGGTCAGTTATATCGTGAAGGACCGCCTCAGGTTATTTTTGAGTTAGAGGATGAATTGATTGCTCTTGGACTGGATATTCCCTTTTCAGTGAAACTAACCAAGGAGTTACAAAAAAATGGTGTTCGTGTAGTTGATGGGCATTTGACAGAGGAAGAGTTGGTGAAGGATTTATGCGAATTACACTCGATGATGTAGAATACCGCTATCAGGTGAATACTCCTTTTGAACATCTAGCCCTTCATGATGTCAATATTTCAATGGAGCCGGGAACCTATACCGCAATCATCGGGCATACAGGGTCCGGGAAATCCACGCTACTGCAACATTTGAATGCTCTTTTAAAACCGACGAAGGGTCGGGTTTTCATTGGGGATCGGACGATTGAAGCCGGAAGAAAAGAAAAGGCTTTGCGGCCAATAAGACAAAAGGTCGGAATTGTTTTTCAGTTTCCGGAACATCAGTTATTTGATGAAACGGTTGAAAAGGATATATGTTTCGGACCTATGAATTTTGGCGTTTCTGAAATCGATGCTAAGAAACTGGCCAGGAAAGCCATCGCGCAAGTCGGATTGGATGAGGAAATTCTTGAAAAATCACCATTCGACTTATCCGGCGGACAAATGCGACGGGTGGCCATTGCTGGGGTACTTGCCATGGAGCCCGAAGTATTGGTACTTGATGAGCCCACTGCGGGACTGGATCCGCGAGGACGCAAAGAAATCATGGATATGTTTTATGATCTGCATAAAGTAAGGGGCATTTCAACGATTCTTGTGACACATAGCATGGAGGATGCAGCCAAGTATGCGGATGACATCATTATCATGCATAAGGGTACGGTGTTCAAAAAAGGAACCCCCCAGGAAATTTTCTCAGAGCCGGAACAATTAATGGAGCTTGGCCTGGATGTTCCTGATACGGTCCGTTTTCAGCTAAAGCTCCAGAAGGAACTTGGTGTTCGATTTGATCATCCATGTCTTAATATCGGTGATTTAGCGATAGAAATAGATAAAGCCATGAAACGGGGGAACCGCTGATGCTGGATAAAATGATCATCGGGCGTTATGTCCCTGCAAATTCACTGATGCACAAGATGGACCCAAGGGCTAAATTGCTCCTCGTGTTCCTGTTCGTTTGTGTCGTTTTTTTGGCGAATAATGTCGTTTCTTACGGGTTGCTTGCTGTATTCACCATCCTTTTGATCAGTCTTTCCAAAATACCGCTTCGCTATCTTTATAATGGGTTAAAACCAATCTTTTTCTTGATCGTTTTTACATTCCTTCTCCATATATTGTTTACGAAAGAAGGGGAATTGCTTTTTGAATACGGTTGGTTTGAAATCTATGAAGGCGGTCTGATTCAAGGTTTTTTCATATCCGTTAGATTTACTTTACTAATCCTTGTTACGTCACTTTTAACTTTGACGACATCCCCGATATCCATTACAGATGGGATGGAAGAGCTGTTGGGGCCCTTGAAAAAGTGGAAGATGCCTGTACATGAACTGGCATTGATGATGTCCATTGCCCTTCGATTCATTCCAACGCTAATGGAGGAAACGGAAAAAATCATGAAGGCCCAAACTGCAAGGGGCGTTGACTTTTCATCTGGCCCGATAAAGGACAGGGTTAAATCGATTGTACCGCTGCTTGTTCCTTTATTTGTCAGTTCGTTCAAACGGGCGGAGGAGTTGGCAACTGCCATGGAGTCAAGAGGATACCGTGGCGGGGAAGGCCGCACGAAATATCGCCAATTGGACTGGAAGACGAGTGATAGTCTTTTGATGGTCTCAATAGGTGTTCTAACGGTCATGTTATTTTTATTACGTTCATAATAAGGAAGAGAACTATGCCAAAATATAAATGTGTGATCGCTTATGACGGCACGGATTTTGCTGGTTATCAGGTGCAGCCAGAGAAACGCACCATACAAAGTGAATTCGAGGCAGTCTTGGCCCAAATGCATAAAGGCACAATTATAAAAGTGACTGCTTCAGGCAGGACAGATTCAGGGGTCCATGCAAAGGGGCAAGTGCTTCACTTTGATTCGCCCCTTACATTCCCTACTGAAAACTGGGTAAAGGCGTTCAGCGCCCTTCTTCCGACCGATATCATCGTTCTGGAAGTCGATATCGTGCCTGACGATTTTCATGCGAGGTTCCATACGACTGGGAAAGAGTACCGTTATATCATAGCCCGTTCGAAACTACGGGATCCGTTTAAGCGGAATTACGCCTATCATTATCCCTACCCATTAGATGGGGAGGCGATGAGGGAAGCAATCTCCTATTTGATAGGGACACATGACTTTACAAGTTTTTGTTCGGCAAAAACGGAAGTGGTCGATAAAGTTCGAACCATAAAAGAAATGGATTTTGAAGAGAGCGATGATTTCATGGTTTTCCGCTTCGTTGGCGAAGGTTTTTTGTATAATATGGTCCGTATCCTGGTTGGGACGCTCCTGGATGTCGGCAGCGGCAAGATGTCACCCCGTGACATGAGCGGGATTTTGGAGAAAAAGGACCGCAGTTTTGCAGGGAAAACAGCGCCAGCCCAAGGCTTATATTTATGGAAAGTATTTTACAAATAAAAATATTTTCGAAGTGATACCAGTTTTTTTACAACTGGAAAACGGGATGAAATCAGTAATGGAGCGGTTTGTCTCTATACTGACCTTTTCATGGAGTTGCAGAGAGTGTTTTATAGACAACTTATCCTAGTGTAACATTCCCTTGACAATGAATCTGGGAGAAGTTAATATAATATGGTATGTATTTTAATCCCACGATAAGCCCCGGAAGTTTATTGTGATTGAAAATAAATATAAAAAATTAAAAAGTTTTTTAGGAGGTTAACCATGCGTACGACATTTATGGCGAAAGCTAATGAAGTAGAACGTAAATGGTATGTGATTGACGCTGAAGGCAAAACTTTAGGTCGCCTTTCTACTGAAGTAGCATCCATCTTACGTGGTAAACATAAACCAACTTTTACACCGAACATTGACACTGGTGATCATGTAATTCTTATCAATGTTGAAAAAATCCACTTGACTGGTAAAAAATTGACAGACAAAATTTACTACCGTCACACTATGCATCCAGGCGGTCTTAAAACTAGAACTGCTCTTGAAATGCGTACAAACTACCCTGAGAGAATGCTTGAACTTGCTATCAAAGGTATGCTTCCAAAGAATTCTCTTGGTCGTCAAATCTACAAAAAATTACACGTATACGCTGGAGCTGAGCACCCACACGCTGCTCAACAACCAGAAGTATACGAATTACGCGGATAATTACTAAGGAGGTTACTATCTTGGCACAAGTTCAATATTATGGTACTGGTCGCCGTAAGAGCTCAGTAGCTCGTGTACGTTTAGTACCAGGCGAAGGTCGCATCGTTATTAACGGTCGTGACATTAATGAATATATTCCTTTCGCAGCATTACGTGAAGTTGTTAACCAACCACTAGTTGCAACAGAAACTACTGGAAATTACGACGTTCTAGTAAACGTTAGCGGTGGTGGATACACTGGTCAAGCTGGAGCAATCCGTCACGGTATCGCTCGTGCATTGCTACAAGTTGATCCAGAATACCGTCCATCTCTTAAAACTGCTGGTTTACTAACTCGTGACCCACGTATGAAAGAGCGTAAAAAATACGGTCTTAAAGGCGCACGTCGTGCACCTCAGTTCTCAAAACGTTAATTCTATTACCGTTTCGAAAGGCTCTCAACCATTTTGGTTGGGGGTCTTTTTTTGTGGTGAAAAAGATTTTGATCACATCACGCTCCATGAACTTATATATTAAATAAAATAAAGCATATCCGGGATATCCCAGATATGCTTTATTTTAAAGAACGTATTGTTAACGATTTTAGTTAGGGGATTCACTTTCACTTTTTTTAATTGCGGCTTTTTTCGGCATAAAGCATGCAAAAATTAACGCCACAAAAGATAGGATTAACATAAAAACATAGGCATCACTTGAGCCGAGGGTGGAAGCTAATGCCTCTAGTTGTATTGCTGTAATGTTTTCATTTTGCACTGTTAGCTCAGAGGCATGTGAAGTTGCTTGCATTGTATACACTGTGATGACAACTGCTGTTCCAATAGCACCTGACAATTGGCGAATGGTATTATTTACAGCTGAACCATGGGAACCCAATTCTCTTGGTAAAGCATTCAGCCCTGCTGTATTTAAAGGCATGGTAATAAAGCTTAATCCAATTCGTAATATAATGGTACGGGCCATTAAATAGATATAGGTTGTGGATTCGTTTATATCTATGACTCCCCACATCGAAACAATGATAAATACTAAACCTGTAATAAAGAGTGGTTTAGCACCATATTTATCATACATTTTACCAGTGACAGGGGACAAGAAGGCATTAATCACAGCTCCAGGCAATAACAGTAAACCTGCTTCAAATGGTGTAAAACCTCGTCCATTCTGCAAGTAAATTGGTAAAAGAATTAAATCCGCATACATAATCATCGTAATTAGTACATTGAGGAAAGATGTGAGCGTGAAAACTTTGTACTTAAATACAGATAAATTTAATAATGGATCGCTGGATTTCATTTGACGTAAACAGAATAGAGCCGTCACGATTATTCCGGCGATTATTGTAGTAATGATAACGAGATTATCCCACCCCTTGCTTCCTGCGCTGCTAAATCCAAATAATATGCAGCCAAAACCAATCGTTGATAAAATGACACTTGTGATATCTAATTTTGCTTTTGTTGTCTCTGCAACATTCATTAAATATTTGAACGCTAGAACAATGACGATTATTATAAATGGGGTTAACCCAATAAATAACCATCTCCATGAAACATATTCAATGATAAAACCAGATAATGTAGGAGCTATGGCTGGAGCAAAAATTATCGCAAAGCCGATTGTCCCCATAATACTTCCACGCTTTTCGCTAGGATATAAATATAAAATAACTGTCATCATTAGAGGCATTATAATCCCGGCACCAATTGCTTGAATCATTCTTCCCGTTAACAGCATGCCAAAATTCTCCGCACATGCACAAACTGCAGATCCGATTAACAAAAAGAACATCGAACTAATAAATAGCTGCCTTGTTGTGAACCGTTTCATTAAAAAAGCTGTAATCGGCACTAAAACACCGTTCACTAGCATAAATCCTGTTGATAACCATTGTACAGTTGCAGCAGTTACATGAAATACGTCCATTAAACCACTCAATGCAACATTTAATAAAGTCTGATTTAATGTTGATAAAAAACAACCAGCAATCAGTACAATTAATAAAATTTTTTTATTTCTTTCTGTTATATCATTACTCATTCGTAAACTCCTTTATTTTTGACTTGCATTCTCAACAACGTGTCGATAAAATCGATGGTAACAAAAAAATATGTTGCTTACCATGAACAGTTTTCTTGAAAATGTTCACTAATCGACATAGGGATATACGCTGTTGAGAAAGTCAAAGAAAATCTATAAAGGAGTTAAAAATGTCTATTCCCAAGAAAGAAGATCCTCGTACAATTCGGTCAAGAGAAATGTTTAAGAACGCTGTCATTGCTCTCTTATCCGAGGACCCTGCTATTTCAAATTTAACGGTTCAGAAAATCGCAGCCAAAGCAGGATTAAACCGGACAACATTTTACCTGCATTATCAGGATATTCAAGATTTAGTAACGCAAATCACCGATGAGATTTTAAATGAGCTTTCTGATAAAATTTTTGCTTTAATACATGCAAAAGATTTATCAGAAAAACAACAGCTAACTCAATTACTTGATTATTTATATATTCATCGAAATTATTTACTTATTTTATTTAAGACGAATCAGTTTGAGGAACAATTGTTTTCATTATTAAAGCAATTGGTAGAAATAAGAAGGAAGAATACCGAGAAGGATTTACCTGCTGATTATGTTGACATTGATATTAAAACGGCCTCATTGGTAGGCATTATAATATGGTGGTTAAGAAAGGGGCTTCATTTTAGTTCGGATTATATTGCCAACCAAATTTATTTAATGTACAGAATGCAATGATTCCAATACCGTTTGAAAGAATCTTGAATTTCATTAAGTCTTTTTTATGCCCGGAAAATAATAAGACCATATCATGCCATCCATCCCAGTCTTCCAGGCTCAATGCAAATGAAACGCCGTGGTGAGGGGGCTTCATATGTTGGTGATGGTTATGTTCCATTTGTTTACACATGAGTTTATTTATGTAATACAGAATTTTTTGTAAAATCCATATTTATTAAGTTCCTGTTTAGGAGTATGATAATACTTAAAAAAGAAAGAGGACTTCATATGAATTCAACATACTCACCGATTGAAACAACTAAAACAAAAACCTTGGTCATCAATGCGCTATTCATTGCATTAACCCTTGTAGCGACAATGTTCATCAACATTAAGCTCCCAATAATGGGTAACGGCGGCCTGATCCATCTGGGTAACGTTCCCCTTTTTATAGCTGCTTTGGTTTATGGCAAAAAAACAGGAGCGATAGCAGGCGCCTTCGGTATGGCCTTCTTCGATCTTTTCTCTGGTTGGGCAGCATGGGCACCGTTTACATTCGTCATCGTAGGAGCAATGGGCTTTCTAGCCGGCCTTATATCCGAAAAGGTACCGGGCAAAAGAGAATTGGTATACACTATGGCCGTTGCCGTTGCATTGGTTATTAAAATCGTCGGCTACTATTTTGTCGAAGTTATTCTTTATGGTAACTGGATACAGCCATTTGGCTCCATCCCCGGAAACGTGATGCAGGTCGTAATAGCTGGAATAATTGTAGTGCCACTTGCTGGTCGATTAAAGAAAAGAGCTGGACAGATATAAAGTGAAACAAAAATAGGAAGCCACTTCAAACTTTGTGTTGCACCACCTTTGGATGTTGTACTGCGCTCTGAACCTTAGGCAGTTTAAAAAGACATCCTGCTAAGTAAGCGGGTATTAAATGCATTCGCTATTATAAAATGTTTTATCATTTGAGAAAAGGACATCCGTTAACCATGGATGTCCTTTTTATCTTAATAGACCACAAAGCCTGAAGTTGTCATTGAGGATGGCTCGCTTAAGTTTAAGGAAGAACACGACATGAATAATCAGTATTGATCAAGTTCAAAGAGACATGCGCAGTGAGCGACCCAAGTCGGAAAGGTCAGCCTCGGGTAGCTGCCTGAGTGGCGGGTTAGTGGAGAAAACTCCTAGTTTTCTAACATCAAGTTTCTTGTGGGTCTGCACTCTAACAGGTTTCTTACCATATTGCATACCGATATGCTTTTTCAAGTACCTGCCGAACCTATCCTCATTATTTTTTGCCAATAGAATAAATGAATGGTTCAAAATAGAACGCTAAAACTAAAATTATGTCTTGGGAAATAATTTTGGGAAATGGGGAATTGCCCCGGAGGTGAATTATGGCTGTGATATTAGGTTTACAGGAGATGCAAAGGGAAAGGCAATTGAGGTTCGAACGTAGGCTGCTCAGGGAACTTTCTATCGAGGATATGAAGGGGAGGATTCAGCGTTACTTCGGACAGGATTTGATGGATGTTTTGGAGGAAGGCTACTTTGATGTTGCCATCGAGGCTTATTTATTAGGAGCAAACTATAGTAAGTTTGGCTATTATGGTGAGTCGGAAGAAAATGTAAGATCCAGGTGTTGGAAGGAAGAGAAGTTTTTGGTCGATACTCTTTTTAACTTTATTTTGTATTGGCGGGAAGTTACAGCGAATAACGCTTTCGATGAAGGTTTGTTTTATTGTTGTGAAGGGTTTGTTGGGGATTGGTGGCTGGACGGCTTTAAGACTGGAGAAAAACGATATAAAATGAAACTGCATTAAGAAGGCATAATCCCATTCCTTGTTCTAATTTCATGGTTTGTCCCATACTTTTTAGTAGAGAGATCATGGAAGGGGAACGGTCATGCGCAAAAAGCTGAAATATACAGGGATCGCTATGGGATTGTTTGTCCTTTTTTTAATTGTGACTTTTAAATTTGTTGAAGATGATTCTTGGGACTCCTGGAACCTTCCGTTGTCAGGTAAGGTCATCATTCTGGATGCAGGTCACGGGGGAATGGACGGCGGGGCAAATGTACAAGAGGTTATGGAAAAGGAAATTGCCCTTTCCGTTTCATTAAAGGTCAGGGACTATTTACAGGAACAGGGTGCCCTTGTCATCATGACACGTGAGAAGGATGAGGATTTGGCACAGGGAAATACAAAGGGGGTCCGCCAGCGGAAGCAGGAAGACTTACGGAATCGGGTTGAAATGATCAATAATTCGGAAGCGGACTTATTCTTAAGCATTCATTTGAACTCTTTTCCATCAGCGTCATCGAAAGGTGCCCAGACCTTTTATACAAACAGGTTTGAGGAAAATGAACAGGTGGCAAAATTTATTCAGACTGAAATCATAAGAAACCTGGAAAATACAAAGCGTGATGCAAAAACGATTAAACATGTGTATTTGATGAATTATGCCAAGAAACCGGGAGCGCTTGTGGAAATTGGATTTCTTTCCAATTCCGAGGAAAGGGAACGCCTTATCAGTGATAAGTATCAAGAAAAGGTTGCCAGTTCGATTTATATGGGTATTTTACGGTACTTTACAGAGGAAAAACTATCGGATGAAGAGTGATGTCTGGGTCTTGTAAGGTACAAGGCCTTTTTATTATGGGGAAATCATCAGGTTTCGCATGCGGGGCAGATAATAAGCTTTCTTTCCGTAATATGTTATACTGAAAAATGGGAAAATAAAATTCAAAGGGGTGCTCGACTTGTTAACAGAAGAGAAAGTACTGAATTTATTAAAGGATCTTAAAGACCCTTTTCTACATAAAAACCTTGAAGAGACAAATGGAATTATAGAAATCAAAATAAAACCTGAAAAGAATCATGTAAGCGTTAAACTTGCGATTGCGAAAACGGGGACTGCCGAACAAATGCAAATGCAATCGGAAGTTGTGGACTTGCTGAAAACGAACGGAGCGGAATCGGTAGGTATCCGCTTCACGGAGCTTTCAGAAGAGGAGTTAGCCAAGCATCGTGAAAGCATTCCTCAGGATGAAGCGGACCAAGGTTTGCTTGGACCTAACAGCAAAACACAATTCATCGCGATCGCCAGTGGTAAAGGCGGAGTGGGAAAATCCACGATTTCAGTGAATTTCGCTACTTCACTTGCTCGATTGGGTAAAAAGGTCGGGCTGGTTGACGCCGATATTTATGGATTCAGCGTACCTGATATGATGGGGATAACAAAAAGACCGGTTGTTCGCGGGGAAAAAATCATTCCTGTAGAACGGTTTGGCGTTCAAGTTATCTCAATGGGCTTTTTTGTAGAGGATAACGCGCCGATCATCTGGAGAGGACCGATGCTGGGTAAAATGCTTAACAGTTTCTTTAATGAAGTGGAATGGGGAGATTTGGACTATCTGGTCCTTGACTTACCGCCGGGTACAGGCGATGTTGCTTTGGACGTTCATACGATGCTCCCTTCATGTAAAGAAATCATCGTTACGACACCGCATCCGACTGCAGCCTTCGTTGCGGCAAGAGCTGGTGCCATGGCCATCAAGACAGAACACGAAGTCATCGGTGTCATAGAGAATATGTCATTCTTCGAAAGTAAAACGACCGGTGAAAAAGAGTATGTATTTGGAAAAGGCGGCGGCGAGAAGCTTGCAGAAGAGCTTCGTACAGAAGTTTTAGGTCAACTTCCCCTGCAACAGCCAGATTGGAACGAAGAGGACTTTGCTCCATCCATTTACGCAGCGGACCATAGACTCGGCAGGATTTATGAAGATATTGCCAAAAAGGTCATTGAAAAACTACAATGAAAAGAAGGCTGATTCCGATTGGAATCAGCCTCTGTTCATTCTTTTTACTTTTTCTCCTTCTCTAACGCTTTAGAGGCTGCTTTATCCAGTTTCTCTTGCATTTTCGCCTGAATGAGAGGACTCTCCATGGTTTCGATGATCAGCTCTTTATAGACCGACCGCATTTCCTTTGTTTTTAATAATTTATTCATTTCTTTTTCCATATCGGGTTCTTTCATTATTTCCATGAGCATTCCACGATACTGAGGATCAGCAGTTAAGTCCTTCAATACCTTTTTATGTTCATCTTCTAATGCTTTAGCATAAGCGGAAGCAAATTCGGGATCATTAAATGTCTTTTTCCAAAATTCCTTCCCTTTATCTGAAGTGACAATATCTTCAATGGATTTCTTAATGTCATCCGAATCCATAATAAGTTCAGCTTTCGTTTTATCATCAGTAATGATATCCTGGATGGCTTTTTTTCCATCATCTGTCTTCAAGATATCGACGACCATTTTCTTTGTCTCTTCATACTCCATTTTTTCTGCGCCTGCCCCATTTTGAGCACAACCGGAACAAACGAGTAAGAATGACGTGAAAAGCAAAGCAACTCCCACTCTCATACGCAGGGCCCCTTTCATCCTTCTTACTGTTAATATGGTTCCAATCGGCGATATTATTCCTTGGTGGAATAAGTGGATTTTTCCAAATTTGGTTGGTACAATTAAGGAAATGAAATAGAAATGTATGGAGGAAAACAATGAACAGCCGTAACTTAGTTAAATTGTTTTTAACAACATTGCTTATAGGTGGTGTAACGGGCGGAGTTGTAGGGTTCTTGGCTCGGTGGAGTGAGTTTAAGCCTTATTTTTCTTCTTTTGAAGTCAGTGCCATCCTATCAACTTTTATTTGGTTATTCGGTGTTGGATTAATTTTTAGTGTCATAAGCCAAGCCGGCTTTTTTGCCTATTTAACGATACATCGTTTTGGTCTGGGGATATTTAAAAGCGCTTCCTTATGGAATGCCGTTCAACTTGTACTCATTCTTTTTGTTGTATTCGATCTTGTTTACCTGCGATATCTCAGCTTTGGTTCAGGCGAGGGGATCAGTTCCTACATCGTGTTAGCGTTGGTTGTTTTGGCCGCGGGGCTTATTACAGCTTATTTCAAAATGAAACAAACGAATAAACAGTCGTTCATACCGGCCTTATTTTTCATGGTCGTGGTCACGGTTTTGGAGTGGATACCTGTCCTAAGTGCCAATGATGAAAGCTGGCTTTACTTCATGCTGTTTCCGTTGCTAGTCTGCAATGCTTATCAATTATTGGTTCTGAGCAAATTGATTGAACGTTCACAAAGGGAATTGGCCATTAAAAGAGGGAGTAAGCAAACTCCGGTAAAGGGAAAGATGAAAGCCGGTGAACTAGGTAAAGGCAGCTAACCTATTTGTAAGTCGGTCCATACATAAGGAAGTCTAAACATAAAAACTGCGTACTAAAGGTTTTGGAGACCATTACATTAGTACGCAGTTTTTTCAGTCAGCGGATTTCCTCACTGCTTGCTGATGAATTGGAAATCATCTCAGAAACGTTAACGAAGTTTAAATTTTTTGATCGAAGTTCACTTACTAACTCCGGTAAAGCCTTATTCGTTTGTTTTGCTGAGTCTGAAGCATGTAATAAGATGATATCACCCTTTTGTGCCTTGGTGATGTTCTGAACGATCCGATCCACACCTGGATTGGTCCAATCCTTTGAATCGATGCTCCAATGGACAACGGTATATCCGAAATTCTTGCTGATCTTTAAGAGGCGTTTATCAAAGTGACCGGTGGGAGCACGTAAAAGTTCTATATTCTTTACATTAAGTTTTTTAAATGCTTCCTGGGCTTTAGAAATATCCCGGATGATTTCTTGATCTTCCATTTCGGAATAATCCTTATAATCGTAACCAAGTATGCCGATTTCATATCCTTCTTTCACAATTTCAGCCACTATGTCCGGATGACGTTCAGCCCAAGATCCCGCAAGGAAAAAAGTGGCGGATTTAATCTTTTCTCTTTTTAATGTCTCTATTATTGGAGCGGCCTTCTCATCACCCCAGCCAATATTGAACGTGATCGCAACATTCTTTTCCCCTTTATAAACCGCTTTCGGCCCATCTTCTGTAGAAAAAACGGGGGCATGAAGAATGTTTTGTACAAAAAGAAACCAAGCGGTAAAAAGTGCCGTAAGCAAAATTAACGAATAATATTTGATGTTCTTGGCTTGAAGCACCATGAAAAATTTCATTAATCCATCCCCTTGTCCAAAGTACTCTTGTTTTCAAATTTATGCGAGAGGATTATTGTTATGCAAAAAAATCAGTTGAAAATTCATAAAATTGATGGGAATGGGGAAAGCTTTCTGATGGAGGTGTGAACCATGCTCGGTTTATTGATTAATGACAAGGAAAAGATGGAATTGGAGTACCTTTTAAAAAGAGAGATGGATGAAATACTATTCGATTTGCAGGATGACAGAATCGACCACTTAGTCAAAAGGGCAATAAACGAGAAATATAACATTCTTTTCAGGTTGTTTAAAAGGGTGAGCACCGAGGAGGAATGCCTAATGTATATGAGGGGGAAAACGAATTTATCTGAGTGGAATCAGTAATGATATTTAAATGTGATTTATATTCAAAATATCTATTGACTATTGGTTTATACGCTGGTATATTATAAAAGTTGCTGCAACGTAATAGCTTTTGAAAAAGAATGAAAAAAACTTTTTAAAAAAAGTTATTGACGAAGTGGTAATAAGATGTTAAGATATTAAAGTCGCTAAGAGAGATGGCGAACAAATTGCTCTTTGAAAACTGAACAAAACAAAGCGCCAACGTTAAATTTTAAGTGAGCACACACTATCAAAAAAGCAAATGAGCAAGTCAAACATTTCTTCGGAGAGTTTGATCCTGGCTCAGGACGAACGCTGGCGGCGTGCCTAATACATGCAAGTCGAGCGAATCGATGGGAGCTTGCTCCCTGAGATTAGCGGCGGACGGGTGAGTAACACGTGGGCAACCTGCCTATAAGACTGGGATAACTTCGGGAAACCGGAGCTAATACCGGATACGTTCTTTTCTCGCATGAGAGAAGATGGAAAGACGGTTTACGCTGTCACTTATAGATGGGCCCGCGGCGCATTAGCTAGTTGGTGAGGTAATGGCTCACCAAGGCGACGATGCGTAGCCGACCTGAGAGGGTGATCGGCCACACTGGGACTGAGACACGGCCCAGACTCCTACGGGAGGCAGCAGTAGGGAATCTTCCGCAATGGACGAAAGTCTGACGGAGCAACGCCGCGTGAACGAAGAAGGCCTTCGGGTCGTAAAGTTCTGTTGTTAGGGAAGAACAAGTACCAGAGTAACTGCTGGTACCTTGACGGTACCTAACCAGAAAGCCACGGCTAACTACGTGCCAGCAGCCGCGGTAATACGTAGGTGGCAAGCGTTGTCCGGAATTATTGGGCGTAAAGCGCGCGCAGGTGGTTCCTTAAGTCTGATGTGAAAGCCCACGGCTCAACCGTGGAGGGTCATTGGAAACTGGGGAACTTGAGTGC